>PMNN01000166.1 GCA_003161815.1 Methanobacterium sp.
TCTGGATAGTTAGTGCATCCAACAAATGCTATAACACCTGGTATATCTCCTAAAACGATAGGTGCACCCACACGCCTTATTTCAATATCTTGAATTGGACCTCTACCCGCTCTTACATTATATTTTTCATCTTTAACGTAGTGCTCACCGATTTTGGTAAGCATAGACATTAAGGGAAGGTCTCTTTCACATTCCTGTTCACATCTTCCGCAGGAATAACAAACATCATACTCATAGAGGTTAATGAATTTAGAATAGTCACCTTTGCCGGCTGCTACAACAGCATCCATCATTTGTTGGCTGTTGGGACATGCTCTATCACACCAACCGCATTCAGTGCATTCTTTAGCCATTTCTGTGATTTCATCCAGATCAGGTAGTATTTTTAAGTTTCCACGGTCTTCAGCTATATTCATAGCCACCCTAGTGGCTACTTCACCCACTTTATCAGGGTCAAGTATTAAAGCACCTTCAATATCGCCTTTTACAAGCTGTGAAACTATTTTATCCGCGTCTTCTTTGGTCAAGTCTGGAAGTCCCAGGCATATCTTATCTGTAGTAGCAAGCACTACTGCATTATTCTTTTTAGCTTCCTCGAGAATATCAGTTCTAACGCATTGCTCATCTACTACTATAACGTCTGCAACACCACTTCTGACAAATTTTAACTGTTTTGAAATAGGGCCTACTATCTTTGCACTTTTATTATATCGGGTAATATCTAATGCAGCACAGCAAATACCACAGACTTCCACTTCATCTTCAAGCTTTTCATCTTCTACATAATCAATAATACCTGCTCCAGGAGCGACATTATGGCCTATACATAATATTACTGGTTTATCTCTGTCGATTGTTCCCATTCCCAGTTCCACTAAAGGTGCTTCTTCATCACCCTTAGGCATATTAAGGGCTACAATCTGTGCAATGTCCCCGATTTCCTTTCCAACATTATCCATTAAACCAGCATGTAAAGCCTTTGATTCAAAATCAATGCTATTACCTTCCTGTCCTGTGTGACAAGCTGATAATAAATGTACCATTTGTTCTTCCAGGTAATCTAAGGCTTCTTTTAAGTCTCCTAAAGTTTCTGGTTTTTTACCAATTACTACCCTCATTATAGGTGCTTCGATATCGATATTCATCCCCAGATCTATTGGTAAATCTTCCCCATATTTTTTGGTTAAGTATTCTAAAAGATGTCTTGCATGCCCNNCATATCCCATGATCTTAAATCTGTTATGTTAGGCTTAGGAGTGGGCCCTAATAATATTGACTCTTCAGTTTTAGCTTGCCCTTTTTTTTCTTTTATGTCACCTATTGAAACTTTAAAATCTTTTGTCTTCCAAAAATCGTCTTTGAATATTTTTTGTTTCGGTGCTTTTGATTTCGGTGCCATGTATTATCACCAAATTATTAATGATTTATAATGATNNATAATGATTAATGATGTTCTTCTTATTCTAATCAATATATATAAAGTTTTGTACAAGTTGTGGAAATTGTTTTAAAAAGTCCTTTGCCGTTAATAAAACAATGTTAATACCTTTCTTGAATCAAAACACATTTAGTAATACTATTTGTATTAAAAATCACTGGGTAATAGTAATACTGATAGTAAGGTTTATATGATAAAAATTTAGATGTTAATAAGAGTTAAAGGGGCTAAAAAGATGTTTCCCTTAGTATTACGCCATTATAAAAAAATTAAATTTTAGTAATACCAATATAATATTACCATATGCCTTAAAAATTATTAGTAGAGGAGGATTTACTAAAATGCACATACCAGATGGTTTCATACCCCTATGGCAAACACCAATATACTTTGCTATTGCCCTAGTGGCCCTGTTTTTTGCTTTTAGATGGGCGAAAAATAATCTTGATGAAAGAAATATACCGTTATTAGCTGTTCTAGCAGCGTTTATATTTGTAATGATGTCCATTAATATTCCAATCCCTTGGGGTACTAGTGGGCATATGGTTGGAGCAGCAATGGTAGCTATTATATTTATGAGTCCTTGGGCAGGAGTGATAGTTATTGCTTTGGTGTTACTTATCCAAGGTTTATTTTTCGGAGATGGTGGAATAACAGTTTTAGGTGTGAATATACTTAACATGGGTATAGTAGGTAGCTTTGTAGGATATTACGGATTTAAAGGTCTTAGAAAACCCTTAGGTAAAGTGCCAGCCATAGCTATTGCTTCATGGGCAGCTATATTCTTGGGAGCTTGTCTCGCTGCAGTAGAATTATGGCTAGCAGGAATTTTCCCACTTGGATTAGGCCTTACTTTCATGGGATTATACCATGCAGTTATAGGTGTATTGGAAGCCATTATAACCGTGGTAGTAATCTTGGGTATTGAAAAAGTTAGACCGGATTTACTGGCTTGGAACAAAAAAACAGACCAAAGAAATCTACAATCTGAGCCATCAATGGATGTGAAAGCAAAATGACTCCACAAAATAAAAACTTACTCATTGCAGGAGTAGTTATTGCACTAATAATTGGGATCATGTCACCTTACATTGCATCAACCAACCCTGATGGACTGGAAAAATCACAGCAACAAATAAATCCTAACTTCAAAGAACCTGGATACTACAAAGCACCCTTTTCAGACTATACTGTATCCGAACTAGGTAATAATCCTTTTGCAGGAATAGTAGCCCTAATTATAGGTATTTTAGTAGTGCTTATACTAGTTTACTTAGTTGCTTGGATTATCAAAAGAAGAAATTTAAGAGAAACATCAAAATAACTTCATTACTTTAATTTTAGGATCATAAAAAAAAAGATTGGGATAAATTATGGACTTAAATATAATATTAAGCTCCTTACACGTTGGAGGCTCAGTAAGTGAAATTGAAAAAGAAGCTCAAAAGAAAAGTTTCCTTCATTTACTGGATGGAAGAGTTAAATTAATAATTTTAGTGTTCATCATAGTATACGCCGTATACACTACTCAACCAATAATACTAGCTGTAATGGAAGTTTACCTTTTATTCTTGATATACTTATCTCATATCTCATTTAAAACCTCTTTAAAAAGAATTTTACTTCTATTACCTTTTGGTGGATTCATAATTGTTTTCCAACCACTCATACATCCCGGTAGTGTGATGTACACCTTACCTTTTGGATTACACATTACTTATCAAGGACTTATGTTCGGGATACTATTATTCTCCAGGTTGATAGTTGCTTTAACTTCAATTGTACTTTTATCATCCATTAGCCCTATGCAAGAGGTGGTACACTCCTTCCGAAAGATGGGAATGCCTAAAGAATTTGCTATGATACTCAGCTTGATGATCAGGTATCTTTTCATGTTTTATGATGAGTTACATAGGATAAGACATGCTCAAGCAGCTAGAAATTTTGATATATTCAATAAAAAGACAACTTACATATGGAGAATGAGACAGGTTGGTTATACTATAATGATGATGTTTTTGCGAGCATATGAGCATGGGGAGAGTGTTTATTTAAGTATGGTGAGTAGAGGATTTTCAGATAAATCCCGACTTTATCATGAACAAAATAGAAAAATAGGCTCAAAAGAATATATTTTCATAACAGTCACCATATCATTAATTGTAACTCTACAATCCCTATTAATTCTCTTGTATTATTATAAGGTCTTTTAATCTAATTTTTTATATTTGTGGTTCTAGTCTTTTGATCATGTAGGCCATGAATATTACTATGGCGGGAAAGAAGAATAGGTAGAGTATTAGTAGTAGGATTGGGGGGAGTATAGCA
>PMNN01000244.1 GCA_003161815.1 Methanobacterium sp.
TATAGTAGTTTCATGGAATGAGAATCCCATCTTATCATCATCGAGTAATAATCGTCTGCTCACCCAATTCCCATTAACCGCGGTAACTTCACGTTCAGTATTTTTAATTCCATTAATCGTCCTCATTATCATGGTTTAAGCCTTCAACAATCGATTCACGCGTATCTAACACTACACCTATGGATTCATCTATAATCTGTAATCCTTCATTTAATAATTCCTTCTCAATAGTGAGTGGTGGTAGAAATTTAAGTACATCATCATTTGCACCGGCTAATTCAATTAATAATCCCCGTGAGAATGCTTCACTGGATACTTCACTGCAGAAGCCTAATAATGGTATTTGTAAACCATATATAAGACCTTTACCCCTAACACTAGCATTTAATGCTTCATACTTCCCAGTTAATTCAAGCAGCTTCTCCCGGAGTATCTCCTCCTTATACTGAACCGCTTTCGTTAAGTTATCATTCTCCCAATAACTTAATAATTTAGTGGAAGCAACGAAAGCTAAATTATTACCACGGAAAGTACCAGTATGTTCACCCGGCTTCCACTGATCTAACTCGGATTTCATTAAAACAATGGATAATGGTAATCCTCCACCAATGGATTTGGATAAAGTAATGATATCCGGATTTATACCCTCCTCTTCAAAGCTGAAGAAGGGTCCAGTTCTACCGTTACCCACTTGAATGTCATCAATTATTAATAGTATATCAAAGTCCCGGCAAATTTGCTCAATCTCAATTAACCACTCTTTACTTGCAATGTTAACACCACCCTCCGCCTGCACGGTTTCCAGTATCATCGCGGCGGGTAAATCTAATCCACTGCTAGTATCCTCTAGTAATTTTCTAAGGTAGCTGGCTGTGTCAACATCTTCTCCATAGTAACCGTCGAAGGGTGCAAAGTGCACGTTGATTCGATTGATGAATGCTTCATCCCGGTAGAATGCGTTACCTGTTATAGCCATGGATCCCATGGTTAAACCGTGGAAAGCATTGGTGAAGGCTATGATGTTGGATCTGCCCTTCACCATTCTAACTAGTTTAAGTGCGGTTTCCACAGCATCAGTGCCGGTGGGTCCGGAGAATTGGATTTTATACTCCATGTGACGTGGTTCGAGAATAGTATCATGGAATGTCTCCAGAAATTCCCTTTTAGCTGTGGTGGCTTTATCTAATCCATGTATTATCCCATCATTTTGTATATATTTAATTAATGCTTCGGAGACTAATGGATTGTTATGCCCGTAATTTAAAGCCCCTGCACCAGCGAAGAAGTCAATGTATTCATTGTCTTGTTCATCGTATAGTTTAGCTCCTTTGGCTCGTTGGAATATTGCAGGGAAACTGCGTACATAACTCCTTACTTCAGATTCAAGGTTTTTAAATGTTTTCATAATAGATATTACACCCAATCCTAAAGGTTTTTTTAATAATAAGAATATTTTTTTTTTTATGGCAAAAAAAATTTCTATTATAAAGCATTATTTACATTTATTTAGGGTTTAATGGTCCAATGCGTAGGAGTTTCTCCTCTTCATGGAAGGATTCACCGAATAATTCAAATTCTAGGAACACGGATTCCCGGTAATCCGCTTTTAATTGTTTAGCTAATCCTTGGAATAGGTTTCTGCTTTTTTTATTGGATGGTGTGATTGTTGCTTCTATAAACTTGATATTTGCGGATTCTCTTCGTTTTAGGATATCATTTAGCATGCGGGTTGCTAATCCACGGCCTCTCATGATGGGGTGTACGGCTATTTGCCAGATGAAGAGTGTGTCATCATGATGGGGATGTATGTAGCCGGAAACGTAACCTACAATATCATGCCCGGTTTCAGCAATTACACTGGTCTGGTCGAAGTGTGCGGATATTAGGAGGTAACTGTAGAGGGAGTTAAGATCTAATGGCTTACTTATCCGTGCTAACTCATAAATTGAGTGACCATCAGTTAATTTGGGTTTCCTAATTGTAATACTCATCTTTTTTTTTAATCCAAGCTTTTTTTTTGAGGTCAAATAAAGAATGAATAATTAAGTATGAATTTAATAAAAAAAATTTTTATGAACAATGATGATTATTAAATGAGAAAATTTTATATAAATCCCGTTAAAAGTTTCTATTTATTATTTATAGTGTTAAATAGTATAAAAAAATTGTGGAAAAAAAGTAGTAAGTAATAAATAAAAAAAATGGAAGAATAAAATTTGATAATTTTTTTAGAGTAATTCACTCCTTAAATCAATGGTATCCTCCAGATCTGGACCGGTGGATATTATAGTCACCGGAACACCAGTCTCACCCTCAATTTCATTAATAAATCTTTTAGTTTCAGGTGTTAAACGAGTGTAATCCCTTACGCGCTCACATTTAGGAAATATACGATCCACACAAGTTAAAGCAATCTGAGTAGCACCGTTAATCATGCAGGATTCACGAGCTAAATCCATATCAAAAAGACCTACACGACGTCTTCTACCCGTCACAGTACCATACTCTTCAATATCCATATCCTCCGCTTCTTTTTGAGTGACTTCGGTTTTGAATGGCCCGGCTCCCACGCGGGTTATATATGATTTGAAAACCACAATAACTTCATCAATCCTGGTAGGGCCTACACCCACATCTGCCGCGGCGGTGCTGGCGGTGGTATCCTTACTAGTAACATAAGGGTAGGTTCCATAGTAGAGTGAGAGGCCGAATCCTTGACTACCTTCAATGAATACATCCTTATCCTCATCTAATGCTGTGTTAACTTCTAAGGGCACGTCGGTGGTGTAACCCTGCATTTCCTCTATTTCACCGGCCAGTTTCGCCACGCGCATAACCCTGTCAGCATTTGCAGGTCCGCAGCCGGTACCAGTGCTTCCAATCTTCTTGGAGAGGAAATCAGAGGCTTGATCCCGTTCCCGATGCTTTTCTTCTATAACAGCGCACCGGTAATCCGCGAAGGTTCTGTTTTTAACCTGATATTTATCGAGGTAATCTAATTCGTGTAGGAATACCGCGGGATCCACAAGCACGCCTGCTCCTATTAATAATCTAGCATCCTTGTGGAAGAAGCCTGATGGTATTAACCTTAAACCATATTTTTCTCCATGAAATTCTACAGAGTGCCCTGCATNNTTTTCCTTTTCCTTCATCTCCCCATCCTCCTCCAACCAGTACATTACATGTCATAAATATTTTTTCTCCCTTTGATAAAATAATAGATTCTAATTAAAAAAAAGAATTTTTCTTTTAACCTCTTTTATATATGATGGCGTGTATAAAAACATTTTCCTAAAAAATTTGGAGGAGTTACGATAATTTATTTTTGAAAATAAAATAAATAGAATTTAATTAAACATGGAGGTTTTCAGTATCT
>PMNN01000209.1:0-2812 GCA_003161815.1 Methanobacterium sp.
CCTAATAACTATTTCATCCTCGGATAAATCATCGATTGAAATAGCATCAGCAATAAGAAACCTGATTTCATCTAATTGTTCAAGAGAAAGCGCATTACCTTCAATAATAGATTTAAAATAATCAATCAAAGCATTACTAGATTTTTTCTTAAAATATTCCCAGTCCACATCACCACAAAAATACATATTCACCATTTTAACACCGCTTTTTCAAATCTTTATTATGACATTAAAAAATTCAAAAAAAATTAAACCTCCACTAATTTTTTTTTATTTGTAAAGATAGTAAGTGAATATTTTTTAATCTATATGTTCAATTAGCTCGATTTCCACCCCATCCGGTCCATCCAAGAAGGCAATCCTGGGACCCCCTGGTGCACCGAAANNAATTAGCTAATTCAGCGTCCATATCTTCTACTTCCATACCAACCATAAATAATCCTTTTTTACCATTTTCTTCACCTTCAATGAGTTCGATTGTAGCTTCTCCTTCTCCCTGGAAGAATGCAATTGTCAAACCCGGCCGGGGGCTGAATCGTCTTGTCTCATCCATTCCCAGAATTTCAATGTAAAAACTGGCAGATTTATCCAAGTCATCTACAGCTATAACAGCGTTTTTAACCTTCATTGATAATTACCTCCACTATACATTCCCTTTAATTCCATTCCTAATTCTCTAAATTCATTTCATTAAATATGATCCACTTCTTACTTATGTTTTTCATTCTTCTTTAAATTTTCTTACCAAGAAATCACAGATCTCACCTAAGAAACAAAGCTTAATCATGCCTGGTCTGACGACTAAATGGATACCGCTATCAGGGCATTGGCGGATAGTTGATATTATGACGGCCGTGTTTTTGGTGGGATTAATCCATCACTTCACTTTAGCCAAACAAATGAATTTAATTGATGCAGTGGATGAATTTATTACTTTATAGTAAATTAAGAGATACAATTTGGGTGTAAATTTGGTAAAAATATTTTATACTAAATGATGCATAACTAATTCTACTTATATCTAAAATACAAAAAATAAATAAAAAAAATCCAAACGAAAAAAAGAATTTATAAAAAGAAAATTTAGGTGATAAATTAATGAATAAAATAGCTATAATATGCATATTCGCAGTGTTACTTGGCTCAACAACGCCTATTTATGCAGCTGATTCAAATACATCGAATTCCGCTCAACAACAAGTTCAAGCGACTAACCCGCAGTTATTTCAGGATTTAAATGATTTATATAATCAGATAACACAGAATCCGGGTCAAATAACTAACCTGCTACAGAATGTTGATGTTCAAAATCAGATACATCAAGCACTGCAGAATCCAACTGTACAAAATGATTTTAACATTTTACTACAAAATAAAGATATCAAAAATGATTTGAATAAAATAATGAATAATAGCTAAAAAAAAGTTTATTTTTGAATTAGGGAGAAAAAAATCTTCCCATAATGCTATTTTTTTCATTATCTTTTTTTTATATATTATTTATGAGAATCTGGATATAATTTTTGATAACCAACTTTCCTCTAAATATACGGCTTTCTCCGGGCACATCTCCATACAGCACAGGCAATTAATGCATTCACTGTAATCAAAATCCGGGATAAGTACATCATTGGTGATAGCGTTAACTGGGCAGCTTTCAATGCATTTACCACATTTAATGCAATATTCTGAATTAATCTCTGGTCTGGACCACATGAGATTTAATAATCCTCTCATAATAGGTTCTGGAATCCTATCTATGGTGCCTGCAATGTTAGGGGGCCACTTGAAATCCTCTATAATTGGAATATCCCCCAAAATATTAAATTCATCTATATTTACATAGCCTAAACCTTGATTATATGCTATTTTATTTATCGGTACTTTCAATGGATTTTTGCCTAGAATATGGCATATGAAACTATCCATGGCTAAACCATCAACGGACGCAAGAATTAAATTCAAATCTCGAAGATTACCACCGGAAGGTCCAGGTCCTTCCATAGCCACCACACCATCCACAATATTCAATTGAGGCTTAGTTAAAGCATAAATATCAACTACGAGTTCAGCGAAATCCGTGGTTTTAGGTGCTAATTTATGATATTCAGTTTTCCTGAGCCCTGGAATTGTACCATACATGTTTTTAATTGCACAGGTGAATACTGTGAGGCTATGAGTTTTAATTTTAGGTAAATTAATTAAACAATCACAATCTAAGACAGGTTTAGCTATATAATATTTCCTACCATTCCTCTCCTTAATATGTACACCGGATTTCTCAAAGTTAACAAGCTCCACATCCAAGCGATTACAAACATCACTATAACCAGTGGTATCCCAGTAATGTTTTAAACCTTCAGCCGGTCCTCCATGACTATCACCTACTAATGCTATACCCCCGGCATCTTGGACAATATTAATTACTGCTTCTAACACTTGGGGATGGGTGGTTATTGCTTCCTCTGGAGTTTTAGCTTGAAGCATGNNAGTATCTCCTTTCTTTATAAAGGAAGATACTCCACCTAAATCATCTACAACGGATTGAACAGCTTTCTGCACCGATTCGGGATGATATGAATCACATTTTCCAATGGAAATTACTGGTTTTTTCATAAAGAATCAAATCCTTCTAAATCCAAACCTAAAAAAAAATTTATAAGATTTCATTTTAATTTTCAAGTTCATTTACAATCCTTTTGCGGGCTTCACCTATTGTAAGCGGATAAGGTTTAGTGAAGGGTAATTCATCCTTCTTATCCAGTATTTCCATGAGATGAGCGATTCGTGGAAGTCTTAAATTAGCTTCACG
>PMNN01000209.1:2854-2991 GCA_003161815.1 Methanobacterium sp.
ATGGCTACTTTCTTCTTTTCACCGCCGCTTAAATGATGAGGTGGTTTATTTTCAACTCCATCCATATTTACTCTATTTAAAGCTTCTTTAACTCTCTCTTCAACTTTTTCAAGTGATAATCCCATATTCATAGGTCC
>PMNN01000213.1 GCA_003161815.1 Methanobacterium sp.
ATGCTCGATGCAATAGAAGCAAGCGCATTACAAATAGTTAAAGGTGAATAAATTTTTAATTTGATTACTTGGTTAGATTTTATAAAATATTAAACATATAAAATAATTTTGCAGGAGAGTGCAAATATTGAATGAAGTTTTAGAAAGCATTAAAAATAGGAGAAGTATTAGAAATTATCTTCCAGAACAAATTAAAGATAAAGAACTTGAAATTATATTGGAAGCAGCTGTGTATGCTCCAACAGCCAGTAATGAACAGCCTTGGTATTTTACCGTTATACAGAATAAAGAATTTATTGATATGATGGATTTAGAATCTAAAAAGTTAATGAAACAGGATAAAGAATTAATGAATAAAATAAATTTAGAATCTAAAAAACTAGTGGAAAATTCGTCATTTGATGGGTTAGAAACTTTGAATTTTAACATTTTTTATCAAGCTCCTACTGTTATTGTCGTTTCTGGAAAGAAAAGCACTGCATATTCCATTAATGACTGTTGCGCAGCTACTGAGAATATGCTCCTTGTTGCAGAAAGTATTGATATTGGTTCATGCTGGATAGGATCTTCAAGGTTTTTCTTTCAAAACTCAAAAAATATTGAAAAATTAAACTTACCTGAAGGATATGAACCATATTATGCAGTTTCTTTTGGTTATAAAGCCTCAAATAATAATAAAGCACCCAAAAGAAATAAAAATGTAGTAAGTTACATTAAATAAATTCATTGTTGTTGAGTTTAAATAATTTTTTTTTAAAATATTATTTTATCCAAAATTTGATTATGAAACTAATTTCTTTAATTAATTCAGGCTAAATCTTTGAAGTAATTAGATAATAAAGCTTGCTTAATCCGTGCTTATTGCAATTGATCTCGAGCTTGCTTACTTCTTTTTTTATATGTAAATATGAAAGCGATTGAGCAGGCAAACAAGCGATCATGCATGATTAAGCGCTTAAATAGTAGTGAAAATAGGTGAATTAGGGTATATCGAACGCAATAAATTCATAACACTTGACGACTATTTAAATTTATTAATTATTGATTTTTTATTTTTCTATATTAGATTCTGACTTCCTAATAGGATTGAAAGTATAAAAAATTAATATATCATTTCTTTCATAGGTGGCGATTATTCAAATTATTTTAAAAAGTTAAAATTAGATATAAAATTAGAAGTAATTATAAACTAATTATTAATTAAACTATAGTGATTTTATGTCTTCAAACGAGCCAGATAGTACCTCCAATTGAATATTAAATCTCTTCCAGACCCTTTTTGGCAATCTGTTGGGAAATTTTTTGTTTTTGTATTAATTTTTTTTGGAGGAATGTTTTTTATGTGGGGCTTACATTATTTAATAAAAGATCCTTCAAAAAATCATGACTCTTCTCAAAAAAAGACAGTTAAGAGAGAAAAATTGAATGCAAACACAGTTATGTCGCTTATTATCGCTGTGCTAACATTGATAACAGTAATACTTAAATACTTCTAATAAGTTCTGTGTTTTTTTCCTAACTTTATAGTACTCAAAGATCTGACTTCTTCTTCTCCATATATGATTGCTTGCTTGATCGCTTGCTATTCATCAAAAATAGTTAAAAGAGCCCAAATAACTGTTTAATTAAATAAGTGTTAACTTATTTAATTCGGGATTCAAATTTTTGATTATCATATTACGAAGGGTTTCCTGTAATCTATGCTATGTTATGACGTGTGAAAATTCTCGCGCTTGTTAGCGTTCGCTCTTATTCTTACTCAATCTAGTAATCGAAGAGATGAGAGATAGCTCAAAAACTCCGTCTACTCATTTGTTTATGTATTTGTAAAATAAAAATGCATACACTACAACAATTCCAATATTAACGATTAGACGTTGCCAGAATAAATGCTTAAAAAATAGGGAATCTATGGTAAATGTTACGATGAATATGAGCACTATAGAGCTAATAATCTTAATTGTTTGTTTATCCATTTTTTTATCGTACCTCGGTATAAGTAACCATATTCTTATTTTAAATTTTTCTGTTATTTTCTATTTTTAAAAACTTAAAGGAGGTATTAAATTATGATTACCCGCTTACTTGTCGGCTCGCTACATATCAAACATGCTTTAAACATGTCTAAAAGTAACTGCTTAATTAAACAAGAATTACCTTATTGAATTCACTTCCAAATTTATGAAGTAACCAGATAGAGGTTCACTTTAGTAAAGTTTAATAGAATAAGCTTGGATATATTATAATAACTAAAATTAATCGTGAAGTTGAGGAAAGAAGCCGTAGGAAAATTTAAAATGAAAATATCAAATTTAAATAAAATATTAAATGATGTTAAGGATAAAGAAGGGGATTTGGAAATAGAAATATTGGATCCTGATTACGGTAATTCAAAGATTTATAGAATTTTATTAGATAATAATAAATTAGTTTTATCGAGTTATTTTCATGGAAAAGGGAAAATTTTATGGGAAGGCGATTAATAAAAGGAGAATTTTCAGATTAAAAAAGAGTAAAGCAGGGGATGATTTGGGGGATGGAACATGATTATCCTACTCAGGAAACGATTAAATTAATTTTTACAGATTATGATGAATTAAAAGAAACTGTGAATAAGATAATGAAAGAAGGAACTATATTTAAATTTTATTTATAAAATGCCTTAACTAATTTTTCTATTACTGATATTAAGATATGTTCTGGAGAAAGCTTATCATAGGATCAATCTGAGAGGGCAAAAATAGTTAAAAATTGAATTTATTTGTAATTGTGTTGGCTTCTTCATAAAAATCTCGTACCCTCATCCTAATCAGCTCATCAATAATCCCAGAGCCTAGTCAATATCTTTTGATATATTGGTATCTCTAACAAAATTTACCCTTTTAACATCAAAACTTCCACTTTATAGTAATAGATATATACACTAAAGTAGCTTTGAAATGGTTTTAATACAATTAAACAACTTGAATGTGATGAAGAAGAACGACAACTCATCGAAGAATCGGAGACTACCTTGCAAGACGAACAACCGAACAAAAATACCGGGATCAGAATGAAAAGCAAGATTAAATAAAGTATTTAGCCATATTACACAAAAATTAGCCGGATATTTTTAAATTAAAGTATTTAAACGAGTTAAATATTTATAAATTATAATGAATTGTGAAAAATTTTTTAACATCTCTTATAAGGTATTAAATTATTTCAAAAATTAATGTAAGTTTATATTGATTGAAATAGGGGAAAAGCTGTTTTATTTAAATGCTCGCTCATATCCTTTTGTGTGTT
>PMNN01000025.1:0-159 GCA_003161815.1 Methanobacterium sp.
AAATGTTAGATACGAAAAAACTTGTTTAAGCTTCTCTTTTTAAATCACGGCGCTGTAAAAATATTAATGGAATATCAATAATTGCTATAATGATAATTATAATTACAAATTCCCGAATGGCGGTGAAAATATTAAGATATTGAAGAGCCAACCCCAGAC
>PMNN01000025.1:222-2640 GCA_003161815.1 Methanobacterium sp.
TTCCACAAAAATTTTTGAACCACCACAGCAGTGAAAACCATTATTGAAGATATAATTCCCCCTAATGCGATATTATTAATATGCAGAATATCCTGTGCAAAAGTAGGATTTAAACTAAAATATAATCCTGAGTTAGTTAAAACTAATGCCGCTGCTAAAGAAGCTGAAATAAATGACCATATCGCTGGAGGAAAAGATGGTTTATTTAAATGAAATTTCTCAGATCCTGCTTTAGAACTCGGTACACCGATCAAAATGAGGATTAAAGCTATGATTAGAAGAATAAATTCAAGAATGTAAACCAATAATGTTGGTGCAAATAAGTATTCTGCCATTAAACCCGCAGCTAAAGGGCCTAATGCCAATCCTCCAAGCTGAGCCATTCCAGCAATCTGACTGGCTCTTTGCTTATTTCCATTAGGCTCAAATTCTACTAATGCTGCTGTGGCATTACCCAGAACCGCCCCTACACCAATACCCTGAGCCAACCGTCCGATAACTAACCAATCAAAACTAGTGGCGAAACCAAGGGTTAAGGTTCCGAGGATTGCGAATAAAATCGCTATAATTAATAATGGTTTTCTACCTAAAGCATCGCCCAAAGGACCAAAGAAGAATAATGTAGGAACCACACCCACCGAATATGCGGCGTATATCAATGTGATTGCCAGTGGAGACAGTGCAAATGTAATCTTGTATAATCCATATAATGGTGTAGGTATAGTTGCACCCATTAACAGGAATAGTACGGCAAACGCGACGATGAGGAATGATTTATTATTTGGGCAAGCTTCTTGAATATTGCATAGGTTAGCATCACTTGAATGGTCTAACTTAATCCGTTTTTGTGAATCATCATCTAGTTTTAATTAAACCACCTTTTAAATTTAAGAACTTTGGAAAAAAACTTGTAAANNAAAAAGTAATTGTGAAGAAACATATTTTCTGCCCTTATTTTCTAGGTAGTACACTTTTTATAATATATTGTGTCAAAGTGATATAACTACCGATTTTTAGAGTAAAAATAAGTTTCAGAAGCTTCAAAAGTAAGTAATTAATAATATAAACTGTATATACGTGAGGAATATTAGTTTTCAAATATATGTTTCAAATTTTCATTTTTAAATTGTAAATAAAAAAAAAATTAAATAAAAATTTATTATATTAACTACAATAATATTATTAACTATTTTTACCAGGAGATTAGTTTCTAATGCCTTTTACAGATGCTCAATGGATATTTATAATTATTTTTACTGTTAATTTTTCATTAATAATAGATAGAGCTCATAAAACTTATAATCCCTATGATACGTATAATGCATGGAAAGGTAATTCACACTCCTTTAATCGATTATTATTATCATGGTCTCTCTTATACATATTACCTTTACTAAATTTCGCTATTTTCTACATAATATTATCGATACATAACATATCAATCCAGCCCAGTTTAATTGGTGCTTTAAAAATTGTTTTAATCGGATTATTATCTTTCTTTGATTTTGGATATTACCGAATATTTGAGGCAATATTATATCTATCTCCTAATACGTTTTACACTGAAAAGGAGCAAGATGAAATACTAGTCAAAGATAAAGGAGAATTCAAAGCTCATTTTATACCCGGAATTTTATATGTTATTGGAACTGCAATAATATTTCTAATTATTATTCTATATTAAAAAAAAGACTTTAAAAAAAAATGGGGGAGAAATAGATTTTCATTGCGTTTTTCTATTTCCTATTTTAACTTTTTCCTAGTGTTGTTTACAAAACCTGCCATTATAAGCAAGAAACCTAAGAGCAACGGCATTAAAGGAGTTCCAGTATTTTGCATAGGTACTGTTTGAGCGCTAACATTTGATTGCTGTGACTTTGATTGCACTGGTTTCACAGGTTTAGGTACTACTTGCTTAGAAAGAACATGTATAGTTACATTAGACGTGTTTTTATTCTTGTTGAACTCGTTTTGAGTTATTTTAGCAGTATTAGTCACGTTTTTACCAGCTGCAGAAGCAGTAGGTGTAACGAACAGTTTTAACACTGCACTAGCACCTTTAACGATGGTTCCGACGTTCCATATTCCAGTAGCACTGTTGTAGGTTCCCTGACTTGCTGTGTAACTGTTAAAGGTTAAACCNNTGACCCACTTTAGGCGCGAGATTACTGGCCGTCTTAGTTAACGTCACATTAGACACCGGGGTTGTTGGCACAACAACAGTTGCGCTGACTATTTGTCCTGGTATCGTTGCACTGTTAATCAAGGTAGTACCGGCTACAGAAGCAGTAGGCGTTACAAACAATTGTAACACTGCACTAGCACCACTAACAATGGTACCGACATTCCATACTCCAGTAACACTGTTATAGGTTCCCTGACTCGCGGTGTAACTGTTAAAGGTTAAACCAGCAGGTA
>PMNN01000023.1 GCA_003161815.1 Methanobacterium sp.
GGATTCCATCACACTTTTAGCTTCACTAATAGCTTCATTTAGACGGGATTGATCCATTGATGTGATATTCTTATCCACTTCCCCACCAGCATAAACCGCTCCCTGCTCTTCATCGGCTAATTTCACCATAACACCCACTCGATCCTGGATGGATACATTTCTCCATGGTTTATGGAACCAATGTGAAAGTATATCCAGATATGGTGATAATATATAATCCTCTTCTTTAGTGTACCATACCATAGGTGGCTCATTAAGCTGCATTGCATCTTTAGAGACACCTCCCAGTGTAAGGACAATATCAACCCATAAATGATCCTCAGTTTCTAAACCAGAATTATTAAGTATTTGAGCAGTTCCCACACCACCAGCAGCTAAAACTACAATATCAGCTTTAAATGTAACTTTTTTACGCCCAATTTTAGCCATAACACCCTTAACGATTCCATCTTCCATTAATATTTTCTCGACGAAGGACCTGGTATGTAATTCAGCTCCATTACGTATAGCATCATTTAGTAAGGTACGTGAATCCCATCGGGCGCCTGTGTTGCATCCTAATTCACATAAACCGCAGGATGTGCATTTTATTGAATTCACTGCTTTAGGGGTGGGTTGAGGATTTAAACCCAGTTTATCAGCTGCGTTAAACATGTTACGGGTTACGGGTCGCCATCTCTCACGTGGGAAAGTGGATACATCAATGAGTTCTTCAATTTCATCAAACTCCTCTGTGAGATCTAAGCCAATCTCTTTTAACCCGTAATCTGCTCGTACAATGTTTCCGCAGGATATACTAGTGGAGCCTCCGGTGGTTATTCCCCGAACCAGCACCAGATCCTTCCCGGATCGTATAGTATCTAAGGCTGGGAAGAGTTTAGTGATGGTATTTTCACTTCCTAAAAGCCCTAATCGGCGTAATGGCTCAGACCAAGTTAATCTACGAGTGAATGGTTTAAATTCTTCTCCAGCTTCTAATATTATAACTTCAAAACCATTCAACACTAATTCACGGGCTGCAACCGCCCCTCCAGCACCGGTGCCGATAATTATTGCTCTCATAATAATCTAACTACTCCATTTTTAACCCATTTTTTTTATAAATTATTCATGATATTTTTAGTGTTTTTATACAGGCATGGCATTGACTCTTGCCTTCTGTTATTCTATCTTTAAATATCATACTATAATCTTTATTTAATCCTTGAACCACACCTTCATCCGCTGCACTGAGTACTATACAAGTTTCTACCGTGTAATACGATGATAATGAACATTTATCCACAATTAGAAGCCATTTGCCATCCTCTTCTTCTATATGAAATTCTATACCCAATACCCGATATAATATACGGGCAGCATCTAAAAGATCCGATAAACTATCACTTACACCTAAACGTATCCGTGCATCCTCTCCTAATTGTAATCCTGCTTTAAATAATGCTCTTCTCCCGATTTTTAAAGCATCCTCACAACCCAGAGTATCAATTAATGTTTTCACGCGAATATTATGGGCATTAGCCATTAGCCTCCTTCTCTGAGATATATTTCCCTTCATAACAACTTCTTCTCTCCAGATCATGTTTTCTGGTGCATATTCACTTAGAAGCTCGTTAAGACATTCAATAGTAATTCTAGCTACTCTATCTATTTCATGGATTAAAATGAATTCAGGCATCCATAATGATATGATACGTAATTTAAGATTCAATTCAAACCCCCCCATCATCCTCATAGTACTGATGATGTATTATTTCAGTTAGAGGTTCCCTATCATCATATATATAATCTAATACCTTATGATAATGTTTAAGGATATTAATCCTTTTAGGTTTGAGGTTTGCTGTTAAATCACCTGCTTCTATGGATAAATTATTTTTAAGAATAACCCATTTTTTAATCTCCTCAGGCCGGGAAACACGCTTGTTAATCATCCCGATAGCCTTGTTTATAATATCAAATTCTAGTGGTAATTCATCCATCCATATTATGGCGCTGCAGTAGGGTTTACCATCCCCAACCAGTAGTGCCACGGTTACTCCGGGTATATCCTGGATCATGGATTCAATTTTTAAGGGACTGATAGATTTACCATAAGAGTTTACTATTAACTCTTTTTTACGGCCAGTAATCACCAGGCTACCCTGACTTGTAAGATGACCGTAATCACCTGTAAGTAGCCAATCATCCCTGAAGGGTGATTCACGACTGTTAAAATAGCCAACGGTTACTTGAGGTCCCTGTACCATTACTTCACCATCGACTGCTATTTTTATCAGGGTGGAGGGTAAGGGTTCACCCACTGTTTCAATCCTGTTTGCACCCCTACGATTAATAGTAACCAGCGGAGCTTCGGTTAAGCCGTAGGCATTGTAAATTTCAATTCCTAAATCTTGGAAACTCTTTAGTAATTCATTGCTGATGGGTGCTGACCCTACAATTAACTGGGCACATTTATTGAGACCTGCTCTTTTAAGCGTTGCATGTCTAAGTAACCTTCTTAACACTTGTTTAAGGATTCCTTCCTCTGATTTTTGATAGTACTGGCCTATTTTACTAGTTATAAGTTTACTCCATAATTTTTCATAGAAGCGGGGTATTGAGAAGAATATAGTAGGTTTTACCAGGGGCAGTGCCAGGGATAGTTCCTGGAATTTTTCTAGGTAATATAATTTCAGATTAGCCGGGGCATAGTAGGGACTGTACATTGCTAGGATTCCTTCTACTACATGATTCATGGGTAAGAATGAAAGGTAGGATATAGTATTGATTCGATCCTTCCAGGGTGGCATGGAAGCTATATATTCAGCCATCCAACGTAACTTACCATGAGTGAAGGTTACACCTCTTGGTCTACCCGTGGTACCTGAAGTGTAACGAATAGTAGCCGTATCATCAAAACTTACTGATACGAAGGGTGGATGAGTATCATTACCATACTTTAAGAATTCACTCCACCCTATTATTCCATTGGGAAGCTTATTTACTCCTCTGCTGAATGAAATAATAGTAACGTCATCTTTATGTTTTCGTAGTCTATTTAATATATCAGGGTTGCCAATGAATAGTATACGAGCTTGACAGTCATCTATGATTTCTTTTAACTCTTCAGTACTACTAGTGTAATATAATGGGACGCTTACCCCGCCTATTAAACCTATAGCTACATCTAATTCTAAGTATCGGGTGCTGTTAAATCCAACCAGAGCTATCCGGTCACCGGGCTTCACCCCTGATTTATGGAGGGATCGAACTAGGGATTCAATATCATTACTAATATCCACAGGAGAGTGAGTTTGTAATTCACCATCAATTATATCATAGTATTCTACTGGATAAGACTGGCTTCTAAGACGGAATAAAATTTGTTCATGGACTGTACGCTCTGATCTATGGAAGAATCCATAATAAACCGCGTAATCTAATAATCGAGATAAATAATCCTGCCAATCCAATTTATGGGCACCATAAAGTTTATTAGTATTATCTGTTAAAAATTCACGTTTCTCATTAAAATAAGGCATTAAAGTGTTAATAGTTCCTAGTACTCTTCTGGTTTTCGGATTAAATAAAGGAAGTCTGGATAATCTTTGAATGAATGACGCGAGTAATGGTAAATATAATGGATGTGGAAGCTTATAATCTAATTTATCATAAGCCCATTTCCTTAAATAATTCATTAATTCATCCACAGTAGGTTGTAAATTATAAGGGGTTGTTAAATGGAAGGTTAAACCTTCAGCATCTTCATTGAATGTTAATGTAGTTACTGCATCCGCCACATAGTCAATGGGTACTAAATTTATTTTACTCGATGATTTAACTGGTAATATTCTCTGTTTACCCGTTAAATATAAGCGCAGTGGAACGTAGAGTGTGTTGAATGTTTTAATGTAACCAGTTTCAGAGTCTCCTACAATCATGCCGGGTCTGAAGATGCTTACTGGTAAATTGGAGTTCTTCACCTGTAATTCGCTTTCAAATTTGGTTTTCTCATAATTACTTAAAAATCCATATTCATCAGTTAATGAATCTTCATTGATAAATCCTTCACGTGCACCTGCCACATAAGCCGTGGATACATGAGATAAACGCTTTAATCCATGATCATCATTTATTAAATAAGCTAATTTAAGAACATTAATAGTACCATCCACATTAGTTCTTCTTAACTCTTCTAGAGGAGCATTAAGACGTAAATCAGCGGCTGTATGTATTATATGAGTTAAATTCTTCTTTAAATACTCATAATCATTATCACTTAAATCTAATTGTTCTTTAGTAATATCTCCATGGTAAACTTGAATTCGTTCACTAATACTTTCTATTAATTCAGGATACTCCCACCAAGCCCGTGAAACTCTTTTTAAAACATGCCTACCACGCACTAGTATAATAATCCGGATATCCTGATTATTTAATAGTCGCTTAATAATCTGTGTTCCCAGAAAACCGGTGGCTCCAGTAACTAACACTACTTTACAGTTTTTAGCCATGAATTCCACCCTCTTTCATCTAAAAATTCTTTTAAAAGCATTCTATTTTCTAGTGATCTCAAATAATGATCATGGTAACCCTGTTTTAATACTTCATAATTTTTATCAGGGATTTTCATCAACTCATCAACTTTACTTCGGAGTATACGCCATACATCAGGTGTATAATCAATAAGATAATCAATGAGTCCTAATTCTTCATAGAATCCCTTTAGACGCGTATCATGCCCCACTGCTATTTGAGGAATTAATTCTTCTAATGATAATATTCCGGCATGGTAACGAGAAGTCATCAGTAAATCTAGACTGCGCAGTATATGAGTCATCTGCTTAGCGTTAAATTGGCTGCTGCTGAAGATACGTACTTTACTGGAATACTTCATCTTATCTAGGATACTATTGGCTAATGGTTCATCAACCTCCTCCATACAAATCAAAGCAATATTCTTATCATATTCACTTATTATCCGATCAGCTTCTTCAGCCCATCCACTTGCTAAATCTTCACTTTTAGCTAGTCTCATTTTGGAGCGGCTGAAATAGTAAGGCCACTTGTAAAGGTACTCTTTTTTACCCCAGGGTCTAATTACCACAGGCCATAAGTGGAAATCCACCACGGCNNCGTTTTAAATGTGAAGGCACAATCAGCGGTAACTTTCATAGGAGCAGTTACTCCAATATTTTCTAATCTCTCCTTAGCACTATTTGTCCTGGTTATGATGAGATCAGTTTTACTAGCTTCTCTTTTAACTAAATATTTATTAAAACGTGATAGTTTACCTGAATCAACTGCATAAGCTATACAGGGAATTCTTGATGAATAAGCACATCTGGTAGCCCATAAGAAAGCCCAGAGGAGAGCGGAGGTCCAGGTGTCCATGTAACAACTTCCCTCCACCAGTAATATTAGATCATGTTCTTTAACCAGTTTACGGATGGAGTAGAAGAAGATAGATGGAATAGGAGCTATACGTAATCCCGGCCCCTCATTAAGGTAACGGCGTAAATTCTTCTCGTTAAG
>PMNN01000197.1 GCA_003161815.1 Methanobacterium sp.
CTCATCATCTTGAAATCTTAAACCCCTATATTCCAGAAGATCTTTTAGTTTCTGAACGTCAGAAAATTGGTAATCATATTTAGATTTGTTAACAAAATTTTTTATATAATGGTATCCTTCAGATAAAATCAAGGAATCCCATTTTTTCTTCAAGTCATTCTTAACGAATTTAACTAAAATAGTGGGAGACTTTTTTGAGGAATATATGTCATGTTGCAGCAATTTTTTTTCAAAATCCTGCACCTCTTTTTGACTGCGAGTTCGTTGTATTTCTTTCTCCAGATTATTGGATTGTATTTTATGTTCCTGAAGTAGTTTTTTTAGGTTCTCTAGGTTTTGAGGGTTTTCATAGGGGTAGTTTTTAATGTAATTTTCAATAAATTGTTTCATTGTTGACGGTCGGTTTTCAATCAATTTATTTTTGAATTTCAGATAATCTTGTTTCTTTATTTCATCCTGTATAAGCCATAGTATTTCTTCATTCTGAAAGGTTATTCCTTTATACTTTAAAAGTTTTTTTAGTTTCTGTAAGTCAGAGAGCTGGTAATCATAATCAGTCTTCTGTGCATAGGTTTTCATATCATAGCGGTACTTATAAATGAAATTTTCAACAAGATGATAATAACCATCTTTCACGAGCTGGTCACGACGGATTTCAAAATCTTTATTGGTAACGGCTGTTTTTAAGGTTTTAGTCTGGTTTTCTGGAGTTTTTTCTTCAAGGTTTACAGGGTTACTTATTTTTACTTCTTGTGGAGGATCTTTTTCGTCTTGAATTTCATTTAATGATGCTTTTTTAGATATCTCTAACACCTTCAAATCTTGGATAAGGTTGATTTTTAAAATTGCATCCTCTTTAACCGCGACATCATTGCTATTTAAATCTTTTATAAAAGGTTTGATGGATATTCTCCCCAGAGCCGTAATTGCTTCTTCTTTCACTTCTTCATCAGGATCTTGTAGTGTTTGCGTCAGTGGTTCAATAGCTTCTGTGGAGCCGATTTTTCCAAGGGCTTGGGCGGCTCTCCATCTTATTGTGCTGTATGGGCTGTTCAAAGCATTTATAAGTGCTAGTGTTGCTTGAGGGTCTTTTATTTTCCCGAGAGCTGCAATTGCGTCTTCTTTTAATTCTTTATCGGGGTCCTGCAGGATTTCGATGAGAGGTCCAACACCTTCTTTGGATCCCAATTTGCCCAGGGCAAGCACTGATTTCTGACGGATTAGCTTATCATCATCCTGTAGTGCAAGGATTAAACCATTTACATCTCTTTTTTCTTCCATCTTTTCAATTCTTGTTTTCAGAAGATCGAATACCCTCATCTTAGCACTCCACATTAATTTTAGGTAAAGATTTATCCATGGTAGTTTTCAATTATTGATTTTTAAACTTATACTACCTATTAAACTTTTCATAAATTCTCCAAATTACTTAATAGTATTACGGCCAGTAGTATTTGTAATGAATAAAAAATTAGCTTTAATTAAATTAAATTTATTATTTAAATAATTATTTTACTACTTTTAATAAAATTCAGATAGATAAAACTACTGCTACACATCTTCATTAAGACCCCTTATAAAGTTACCTGTAGTTATACCACCATTAGACCTTTTTTTAATCTTATATTTAAGTTTATTTAACATATGTTCCGTTTTTCCATAATTTTTTTCCGTATATTCCAGACCCTGCTTATAGAAAGCTACCATATCCTGGGCGTAATCTCCTGTTTTACCACGAGCATCTATCATCAGATATTGTAATCCCATTTGATGTAAATCTGGGAGATAATCAATTAAACACAATTCCACCGAGTTTAAAATGTGGGTTCTGCATTCATCATCAATCATAATGGGGAAAACTCGCTTCTTCATGTCTCTAATTCCCCAATATTCTGTTTGCACATTATGCTTTTTTTCGGGTAAAATAGATAGAAGACAGTCTTCGGATATTATAGATTCCATATTTCCTTGCACAGTGAATTCAAAAGAAGTTTTTATTCCATTATTCCTTGCGTTTCTAATGATTGATGCTGCGTCATATTTCGAGAGTTCATTTGAAATAGCGATACTATGGAAAGTACTGGAAAGCTCACGTATCGTGTGATTATTCCACACATTAACTCCCATTGAACTATAAAGTTTTATGTTAGGATTCAAATTAAATATGGACCAACCCATCCCATAACTACCCACCATAATCTCATTAATACCCTCTTTAACGATACGGTCTATCATAGGACTTATACTCTTGAAATATCTAGGGCTGCTGATAGATGGCCATTTCCACACTAAATTAGCTTCTTTGATCATGCAAAGATCTTGGGCTTTAAGCAAGAGTTCATGAATCTTTTCTTGATAAATAACATTATCCATCGGATTGCAGGGTAATTCTCGAACATTTTGTTGCCATAAAAATGGTTCAAAATAAATATGACGGCAACCACCATTAAGTGCACCTTTTATAGTTGCTAAATTACTGGTGTAAATACCAATGCTAGTATGAGCTTCAATTGAATTATCTAAAGATTTATTTGACTTTTTACTCTGTGATTTTAAGTCTACTTTTATCCGGTGCAGACGCCTCTCCGTAGATTTAACATCATTTATTTTAGGTTTATAATCATTTAGAAGTTTAATTTCAGCTTTTTCTATAAAGTCACGTCTAATACTATTTAATTTACTTAATGGAGTGAATAAATTACCAGGATAATTTATCTCCATTCTTCTAATATAGAAAGGAGTACCGCCTGTTTTTTTAACCTGATTTATGATTTGTTCTTCACTTAAAGGATTTTTAACGGCAAATTCCATTTTAAAATCTGTTTTAAAATCAATTTCATGTTTATTTCCATTAAAACCCCAAAATACTCCGTTCAATGTTAGCTTATTTTCTTTATCCCATTTCATATGCAGATCTAAAGGAATAGAAGGCTTCTCTTTATAATTTATTATTCTTTGAGCAGTTTTAATTAGAGAAGCATCTCGGGTAACATAAACTTTAGAGCCAATAGAAACCAATTTTTTAGTATTTAAAATTATTTTGGCACGATTTTTACCAGAGTATTTAGGTGCCTTTTCTACAATTATTCCATATTTTGCTTTATTGGGAAGGATAAAAACGATTCCATCTCCCTTTTCTAATTTAAAAGGAATTTTTAAATTAATTAAAGCGGATTTAGTTTTATAGTCATAGTCCGAAACCACTCCTAGAAAAAGCCCTCTATTTCCCGGAGCGTCTCTACCCATTACTAAATCTTTATTGGTTTCTAATAAATAACCTCTAGTAAAATCACGATTAAACGCTAATTTAAGCTTATAAACATCTTTATCATGAGGTGTCCATGATTCTTGAACTATGGAATTCAATGCTTTCCGGTAGACGCTAACCACAATCGCTACGTATTCCGGTGACCTCATCCTACCCTCTATTTTAATAGAGTCAACCAGATTGAAAATTCCCTCTAAATTATTATATAATGACAGATCACGAGTTGAAAGAATATAATTTTCTTCAAGGGGCATGATATTTTGATCAAGGATTCTACCATACTTATCTCGGTCTCCTTTCAATAATTTATAAGATTTTCGGCAAGGCTGAGCACATCGACCTCGATTACCGCTTCGACCTCCGATAAATGATGAAAGTAGGCATTGGCCCGAATAACAGTAACATAAAGCACCATGAGCGAATATTTCCAGTTCTATCCCATTTTTCTTCAGGAAAGATGTTATTTCCTTTATCTCCGGTA
This sequence comes from Methanobacterium sp., assembly GCA_003161815.1. GTDB lineage: Archaea > Methanobacteriota > Methanobacteria > Methanobacteriales > Methanobacteriaceae > Methanobacterium_A. The sequence continues at coordinate 3,750 of PMNN01000197.1, forward strand.
ATTTCATCTCCCGGCTCAGTACTACTCGTTTAAAACCAAAATTCTCAGCCCACTTAACCTCTTCCAAACTATGTGTGGTCATTTGAGTAGAAGCATGCATATCCAGATGGGGCACCAGCTCTTGGCATAGGGAGGCTACCCCTACATCTTGAAGGATCACGGCATCAATGCCTATCTCATAAAGCCATAATAAATATTCTGCAACTTTTTCCAATTCAAAATCCTTAATCAGAGTGTTAACCGTTACATAAACTTTTGAACCATGTAAATGTGAATAATCTACGGCTTCTTCCATTTCGATTCCGTTGAAGTTTTCCGCATAATGTCGCGCGCTAAAACTCTGCCCAGCTAAGTAAACTGCATCTGCGCCTGCAATAACTGCGGCTTTTAAAGAATCCATCGAACCAGCTGGTGCTAGAAGTTCAGGTGCAGATTTAAATGTCATTATTTAATTTCCATAAAATTTAATATTAAAAAAAATAGATCAAATAAAAATAAATATTATCATTTACTTAATACTAAGATTTCAAATAATTTTTTTTTAGCTGATTTTTTTTGATTAAAAGTAAAAATATTTGAGTAAATTTTAATCTAAATTCTCAATAGCTTTTTGATCGATAGAACGTCTGATGGATTTAAGTAATAATTTACAGTCTACTTCTCCTTTAATCAGATATTCCTCCGCACCTTTCCCCACAGCAGTTACTGCAAATATCTCATCTTCCAAACCAGTAAGCACGATTATAGGTATATCTGGTGCGTTATAACTCATAATATTGAATGTATCGATTCCCTCACTATCAGGAAGACATAAATCAAGAAGAATAACATCAAAATCTTTTGTAAGAATATATTTTAACCCTTCATCTAATCGCACGACATGAATTATATCAAAATTAATATCTTCAACATCTTTAAGCATTTCCTCTATTAGACGAGCATCTCCAGGATTATCCTCTACAATAAGTATTTTAATTGATGAATTAATCAAATTTTACATCTCTTAGTTTTTTACCATTTATAAGTAAACGAGTTAATATAATACTTATACAAATTACTAATTATTAGTTATTTGAGTATTTAAATCTGTTGAAATTTTTTTTAATTGAAATCATAGTTCATTCGAATAGTTTTCAAATAAAAAAAATCTTTTTTTATAATAATCATAAAATTTGTTCGTCTAATTTTTATTATATGATAATAAGAAAATGAATAATACAACAGAGATAATTACAAATAAAAATTTGTCTACAGGAAGTAACTCATGAATGCTTATTTAGAGATAATAAGACCTGGAAATGCTATAATGGCTGTAATAGCAGTTTTATTAATAGCAATTATCAGTGGAATCTTCACTTTCAATGTACTTCTAGGTTGTATAGTAGTTTTTATCATAACCGGAGCAGGTAATTCTATAAACGATTATTTCGACTATAAAATTGATGCTATTAACAAACCAGAGAGACCCATACCTTCAGGTAGGATATCTTTAAAGAAAGCGGGTATTTACTCCCTAATATTACTTTCTACAGGAACAATTTTAGCTTTTATCATTGGGTTTATTCCCGGAATTATAGCACTTGTAACTTCCCTTTTAATGTTTTACTATGCATACCGTCTTAAAAAGAAATTTTTAATTGGAAATTTAGTGATCTCATTTTTAACTGGATTAACCTTTGTTTTTGGTGGGGTTATTGTTGGCGAAATATTAACTTCAATTTTTTTAGGATTCTATCCATTTCTTACAACACTCGCTAGGGAGATCGTGAAGGATATGGAAGATGTTGAAGGGGATAGAATTGAAGGGGCTACTACTTTACCAATTATAAGTGGCATGAGAATATCATCCATTATTGCCGCAAGTTTCTTAATATTTGCTAGTTTAAGTAGCCCCGTACTTTATTATTTTGGAATTTTAAGTGTATTTTATCTTCCATTGCTTATTATAGCTGTCCTAATTTTCCTTTATAATGCGTTATCCATCCTCAATGATCAATCAATAGAAAATTCTAGAAAAGTATCAAATAGGCTTAAAATAGGGATGATAATAATCCTCCTCGCTTACGGGTTAGGTTCACCCTTTTTAGCGTCTTTAATTTAGAATAAAACAAAATAGGATCAAAGATATTATTAGCANNCAACTATACTATTACTCTGACCCATAATATATAAATAAACGTGGTTTTCTTCATCTACTTCAACGGGAATCCAATCATTAAACGTCCATATATATGAAACTACACGCGTTCCTGTTTTAAGTTCATTTTGAAGTTTTTCCTTCAATTTTTGATTAGTTCTTTGCCAGAGAAACAAGGTAACAATTGTAGCATCATCAATATTCTGATGAAATATATTACCCCACACAATTTTTACTTTATCATTAAGACGCAGAATATAAACAGTTATTATTGACCAAATAACCCTTAATGGATCCACTTCTATACCAACACCCTTCGCCTTATACTTTCTAGCGGCTTCCACAACAATTCTTCCATCACCAGATCCAAGATCATATACAACATCTCCAGAATCTATCTCCGCCATTTCTAACATTCTATCAACTATTCTAACAGATGTAGGCGACCAAGCTGCACCTAATAAAAGTGGCCATATTATGGATACAACCACAATCACAATTAAAAGGATTATAATTAGAAAGACTAAATTTATCAAGTTTATCAAATTCAAAAACCCCTTTAAATTCTTGTTTAAAAGTTTAATCTTAATCATATATGTCAATGCACTGATAAAAACCTATAATTTTAATTTAATTTATTCCTATATATGAGTGATAACTCCACCAGAATCAGGTTCAGGCTTTCTTCTGCGTTTTGGGATTAGTAGAGAACTAATCAATCCAATCAAAAGAACAATAGTTACCACGTTAAAAGAATCTTTCATACTACTGATTTTTTTACTATCAACTACACCAGAACCGGAGTTAAATACATTTAAAGCATGTGAACCTCCGAATCCAAGTTTACCCGGTATATCCTTCAATTCTAAATGTGAACTTGAAGACTGATAACCTCCAGTACCTATCGATAGGCTTCCAAAACCACCTAATATTAATATAACTCCCAAAACAGCCGTTCCCAATGCTGAACCAAAATTGATTCCAGTATTCAAAACTCCAGAGGCGTCAGGTTGCTGATCGCTTCGGGCCACTGAAAAAACTATATTTGCAGAATGAGGGAAAACAATTCCCATACCCACCCCCAGTAATAATATACCTGGCATCATATCAAGAATGGTTGTGTATTGATTGAAAATGAGAGTTAAATATATGCTGCCCGCCATGGAGGCTAAAAATCCTAGAGCAAGGATGTAACGGGCTGATAATCGTGTTGAAACCTTACCCGCAGTAAAGGAAAGGATGAAAATGCCCAAACTCAGAGGTATCAAAGATAAACCAGTAGTTAAAGGATCAGCACCTAAAACGATTAATATGAATACGGGAATTACAAAAAGCACTCCCCCAATAGTGAAATTCATTATTAACCGAGTTATATTTCCTAAAGTAAAAGAAAGATCATTAAAGAGAGTAATATCAAGTATAGGAGATTTACCTTCTTTAATCCTACTTTTTTGGTTTAAATAAAATATCACAAGAAGAATCAAACCTGCAATGATAATGTAAGGTACTAAATTCCAATTACGGGGATCATTAAGTAGTAATATGCCTAATACCAACAGGAATATGCCTGAAGCTGAATAAACGGCTCCTGAAATATTAAAATCAGACCATTTCGCAATTGCAGGGAATGGTGAAATTACACGAGATGACAGCAATATAATAATGACTACGACCAACTCCAATGCAAAAGCATAACGCCAAGTGTAATAGGTGGTCAGGAAACCGCCTAGAATTGGTCCTATGCTACCAGCCCCTGAAGCCATGGAACTAATGATCCCTAGAGAAAAAGCTCTTCTCTCCCCAGAATAACTGCCAGATATAATAGAAGTTGTAGCGGGCATCATTAATGCTGCTCCGATACCCTCAAGAATAGACCATCCCAGAAGAAGCATGGCACTATTTATGCTAGCAGCAGCAATAATAGTTCCTACACCATAAATAGAGGCACCGATAAGGAAAGTTTTTTTTCTCCCCATAATATTTTGGATCTTACCCCCAATAATCATTAAAGAAGCCATGATTAATGAATAAATAGCAATTATGTATTGAATAGTTTCAATATTAGTATGCAAATCTCTTATTAGGGCTGAAATAGCTACATTTAAAAAAGTTTTATCGATTACGATTATAAAAACTGATAATGTAACAATTATAAGTGTCAGCCAACCTGTTTTCGATTCCTCCACCAAAAGAGACACCTTATTCAAGACTAATTTCTTAAATAAACATTATTTTAGAAACAGAATTTTCTCTTAATACTTATACGTTTAATTAAGTATTAAATTTTCCTAACATTTAATTTCCACAATTTTCTAGTGAATAATTATTATCCAATATGAGTCCAATAAAAGAAAAAAGTATACAACACGGAAAGAATAAAAAAGTCTGCATGAGAGAAGACGTGAACTCATAGTAAATAATCGGTAGAAGATTGAAATGAAAATAAAAATTATTGAAAACGGTCCTTATTCGGTATCTGGTGGAATTCCATTATATAAAATGAGTATAAATGCTGATGAGAAAGGTAATATATGCCAATGGCACANNGGAAAATCTAAAAATAAACCATTCTGTGATGGAACACATACTAAAGAAGATTTTACAGGCACTGAAGTGGCCAGTAAAATACCTTATATGGACAGGTCAGTGGGATTTGAGGGTGAAAAATTTAAATTAACGGATGTCTGGGAGTTATGTGACCATTCTAGGTTCTGTCTGCGCAAAGGCGGAATCAGAGAGCTTCTGAAATCAGATAATCCTGAAGATCTTGAATTAGCAATGGAAGAGGCTAAAAACTGTCCATCAGGACGTTTAGTTTTATGGGATAAAGAAACGGGTAAGCCACTAGAACCGGTGCTGGAAAAATCTATTGCAGTGGTGGATGATGCTCAAAAAAATTGTGAAGGACCCCTCTGGGTAAGGGGTGGTATTCCTATTGAATCTGCTGATGGAACGTTGTATGAAATAAGAAATCGGGTTACTCTTTGCCGCTGTGGTAAATCTGATAACAAACCTTTATGTGATGGAAGTCATTGGATGACTTCGAAGGAGAAAGAAGAATTCAGGAAAAAATGGAGAATGTGATAGTTAGAAGTTATTTAAAATCAATTAATTTTATTAAGGGGGCTGGTAGCTCAGTTGGTAGAGTGTTGCCTTCGCAAGGCAGAGGCCGCGGGTTCAAATCCCGCCCAGTCCATTTTTTGAATAAAGTTTGCGCCAATAAAAATAAATTTTTTTCTAGGAGAATTAGAGAAAATGTACATTTGTTTAGAGGGCATCGATGGATCCGGAAAATCAACTCAGATAGAATTGCTTGAAAAATGGCTTATAACAATGGGTTATAAAACTTTTAAGATTTCAGAACCTACAAAATCTGAAATAGGTGGATTAATAAGAAAAATGCTTAGAAGTCCAAATGCATCTGAGAAAACTTTTCAAATGACTTTAGCTCTGCTTTTCGCTGCTGATCGAATGGTTTTGAGGGAGAAAATTCAGAATGCAGAATCTGAAGGCAAAATCGTAATCAGTGATCGCTGCTTTTATTCTAGTATAGTGTATCAAAATGATGGTGATTGGATATTCCAATTAAATAAACATGTTAAAATACCTGATTTGACGATACTATTAGATTTAGAAATTGAGACCGCTTTGGAGAGGTGTGAAGGTAAAGATCATTTCGAGAATAAAGTTTTCCTAGAAAAGATCAGAAAAAAATATCTTAAACTTGCTGAAGATAAAGGATTTTACGTTTTAAATGCTGAAAACGGTGTTAATAAAACTCTTTATGATATAAAAAGGATAATATCTCCTAAATTAGGTATATGCATTTAAAATTATAAAAAGGAAAAATATTCTATTTATGATCTCAAATTTTTTTTTAAATGGATTCTTAAATTTACAGAATTTTAGATAGAATTAGGTATTATTTTTAACTAATATATTAGATATAATCTTAAAAAGTTATTCATTCCATTGAAAATTCTATTATATATAATATGGGAATTATTTTATTGAAGGGAGTGCTTAAAAATGGTGGAAAAGGACGAAATAATTGACATGATTATAACAACGCCCATCGAAAAAATTAGAGATTCTGAAGATGTATGGAAAGCACACGTCGAAATTGAAGATGGAAAATGTTAGTGGTTGGTTATATGGCTGAAGAAAGCTTTTGTGAGGAAGAAACCGATAAAGAATGTTTACTAACTTATTCATGGTATTGGGAGTTGCGTAATTCTGAAACATGGGATTTAATGCAGGAAAACCATGACAGTGACCTTTCATTCTGTACGCCGTCGCAAAAAGATCCCTGGAGTGATGAAAGCACATTTGAAGAGATTGGTGACATATCAAAATCTAAAATATGTACTTGGAGCGATCAAAACCACATAGAAGATATTGCTGAAGATATAGCTGATGAAGTTATGGAGTGGATGGGAAAGACTTAAAACTTTTTCCTAACAAAAATTTTTTAACTAATTTCAAATTATTAAAAAATTATAAAAGATATTTACCATAAATTTTTTTACTTCAATGTCCTTCTAGCTCATCGATTCTCTCATTTAAAGCTTTAATCATATAATCCTGGGCTTCTTCTAATACTTCCTTCTCACCATATAAAAATGGACCATCATCACTTTGTTTAACCTCTACATCAAATTTTTCCATCACACCGGCCAGAATTTGTCCAGAAATTCCGCGTGGAATTCTCATTTCATATTTAACGTCTTCATCCATAAAAAAATCACCATCATTTTTTTTAATACATTAATAGTTAACTTCTAATTAAAAAAATACGCTCATATCCTTTTGTGTGT
>PMNN01000002.1 GCA_003161815.1 Methanobacterium sp.
TCTACGGATGTATGCTATAATAATGAATATAATAGTAAATGTCGCAAGTAAGAGGAGTACGAAATTTAAACCGATTTTAACATGATATATGGAGTTTTCTACGAGAAAAACTGCTAAACCAAGTAAAGGGATACCAAAACTCAATGATGCACGTTCAATTCCATCTAGATCATCTTTTCTAGGATATAAAGCTGCTACTAAAGAATATCCAGGAAGGAAGAGTATTAGTAAAATTGCTAGAATAGAGTATATAATTGTTCCATTATATTTAGGGGTTAAAATAAAGAATATACATAGAACGCTAGCTAACAGTACCAATAATAGGTCCAGTGATCTGAATTTTCTTTTTGAATGTTCTCGACCTTCAGGTTTATCAATAATTTGATCAGGTACATCTACAGGCTCTAGTTCAGATTCTTCTTTTTTATCATCCGATTCTATTTTTTCCGTCTCAGGCTTTCTTTTCTGTCTTATAAATGCTATTATACACATTAATCCTATAAATATAGATAATACACTTACAATTATTATATTAAATCCAGTTTTAGGGTTAAACCTCAAGAGGAGGTATGATGCTGTTAAAAGAATTATTCCAAATATAATGGTGAGGAGTAAACGTTTCGTTTTTCCTAGTTTTGTAAGAGGAATTACTGCAGCCCAAAATGCATATCCTGATAAAAATATTATTAATATGCTGAATACAGTTTTTAAAGGGTAAAAAATAGAACTTTCAATGTATTTTATTGGTATAGCCACAATTGTCAGAGATAGTAGTGTCAAAACTATAAGTATGTAAAGATCCTTAAAAGAATGATTTAAATTGTATATTCCTGATTCTCCATTCTTTTTAACATCTTCCTGCATTTTTGATTTTCTATTGTATCCTTCTAATGCATCAATTGATAACAGGATCGTTAGTACTCCAATTATTATGAAAGCACTAGAGAAACTTATTCCAAGAATATTATAATGCGAAATTAATATGAAAAGAAAACTAANNGCAGCCATTAATGCATATCCTGATAAAAAGAGGCCTAAAATTATATATGAAATTATATTTAAAGGATATTTCGCCAAAGGTAACGTGTAAACAGATAAAATAGCGATAATGGCCAGTAAGATTATTAATAAAATGTCTTTAGGAAAATGTTTTTTCATAAAATAGTCCTCTGTATCAGAATCTTTAATGTATTATCATTGGTTATGGGATATATATTTGACCAAAACCTTTAATTTTGAATAATTATCTTCGCATATTGAAACTTAACAATAAAATAATTAATAATATTCGAATAATTATTTATTTAGATTATTTAGAATTAAACAACCAGATGAAAATTAATGAGAAGTTAGTAATAAAGTAACTGAAAATGCCCTCTATCTATTTTGAGATAACATAGGCAAATTAAAATAATTAAACACACAATTATCATAAAACTGGCTGTGAAGTAAACAGAATATATTATATTGAAATTTTTTGCTCAGAATAGACAGTTAATACAAATTCTATTTAATCCAAAAAATATGGGTATTTGTCAAATGACTAAAAATATCATCCTAAATTTTAAAAAAAGCCTATTAGGAAGGTACACTAATAGTTTGTTCCAATTAATGCCTAAAAAGGTTACTCTAGCTTTAATTTTGATGGTATTGATAAGTCTAACACAGGGAGTAAGTTTAATATTATTAGTACCACTATTACAACTCGTAGGGTTGAATGTGGCTCAAGGATCCTTAGGCCAGATTGCAGGAATTGTTTCTATAGTTTTCACTACTTTAGGATTACAACTAAACATAGTAACAGTTTTGATATTATACGTGGTTGTAATAAGTTTCATTGCTATTTTAAACAGATTACAAACATTAATGACATCTGAAATTCAGTTTGAATTTGCAGCTCACATGCGCAAACAACTATACATGGCTATTACAAATTCAAACTGGCTTTTCTTATCAAAAATGAAATCATCAAACCTCGCCCATGCACTAACCAATGAAATAGAAAGAATCAGTATAGGAACCGGCCATTTCCTATCATTATTATCAAGTATAATGATTTTAATAGTCTACATTATATTTGCCCTTAAAATTGCAGGGATTATTACTGGAATAATCTTTATTGTGGGTATAACTATTCTGTTGGTACTTAGAAGAATGGTAAACAAGTCCAGATCAAGCGGTCAAGGAATAACGACAACTACACAGGATTTATACTCTTCTATATTACAGCATCTTGATGGAATGAAAACTATAAAGAGTTTTGGAATGCAGGAAGAGAATATACGTGTTTTTTCCAATGAGACCAACAACGTTGCTAATAATTATCTTGAAAGTATTCAGACTTATGCTGATGTTAAATTACTATTTGATGTGGGGACAGTTATTGTCCTCGCAATCATGGTTATTATTCTACTTGAAGTTATCAAATTACCTACAGCAAGCCTCTTTTTGTTAATTTACCTATTTATAATGATGATTCCACAGTTTTCAATGATACAAAGCAGTTATCAATACTTCATAACAATGTTACCAGCGTATGACCACGTGATGATGGTGGAAACACAATGTCTTGAAAATAGTGAAATCATGGAATATAATGGGGATAAAATTGAACTTAATAAAGCTGTTACCCTTGATAATGTTTCGTTTTCATACAGAGATAAAAATAATGAATTCATAAGAAACTTGAATCTCGATATAAGAGTCGGTAAAACCACTGCTATTGTTGGAAGTTCAGGAGCAGGCAAAAGTACAGTGGCTGATTTGGTTATGGGTCTTATACAACCTGATGAAGGGGAGATAAAAGTTGATGATGTTATAGTATCTAATAATTTTACTGGGTATTGGAGAGGTCAAATCGGGTATGTAGCTCAAGAAACATTCCTATTCAACGAAACNNCCAATGAAAAAGAAATTACCGAAGCATTGAAACTAGCATCTGCATATGAGTTTGTATCCAAACTCCCCGAAGGTCTAGATACATTTATAGGAGATAGGGGAGTAAAATTATCAGGAGGAGAACGCCAGCGGCTGGCACTGGCACGTGCTTTATTAAAGAAACCCTCATTACTCATATTAGATGAAGCNNATTAAAAATGCAGATTATATCTATTTAATAGATGAAGGACAAATTTTAGAGTCAGGAACCTGGAATGAACTTTTAAAGAAAGAAAAAGGGTGGTTTAAAGATATTTGTGAGGCCCAAGGTATAAAAACTTGAATTTAATTGATCTAGCTGCGATTGAAAAACATTTCATAAGAGAACTTTTCTTTAACATTTGAAAAAAAGTTCATCCTATTCAAGATATTTAAAAATAAATATTTTTATCTAACAACGAAGGATTGTGGAAATCTGTTTTGAATCATTTTTCTACCTTTTTCCTATTTTTATAGGTTTGTACAAATTTTAACAGATTATTAATAATATTTTGACTTATTTTGACTTATTCATTGAAATTTTTGATAAATGTGTATTAATTTTAGTTATTTATTTAGAATTTGACTATTCTTAATGCTCATATTCATTTATATAAGAATTATATTAGTACATAAAAAAGATAAAATTAGAACGATTTCTTCTAATATTACTATCTATTATTAATGTAATAAAATATTTCTCGATATAACAGATTAAATCGAATTAGGAGATAATATGAAGGCTCAAAGAATTTTNNATATATCTATTGATTTGCTTAATACCGATCTTGATAATTATCTTAGAGCAGATGTAAAAAATTATAGACAACTTGAGAAAGTGTTCGAAAACTACAACTTCGACTATGTTTACCATCTAGCAGCAGAATACGGCCGATGGAATGGTGAAGCTTACTATGAAAATCTGTGGCAAACCAATGTAATAGGAACAAAACATATACTGCGCTTACAAGAAAAATTAGGTTTCAGGATGATCTTTTTTTCATCAGCTGAAGTTTA
>PMNN01000283.1 GCA_003161815.1 Methanobacterium sp.
GAAAGGGGATGACATTAAAGTTAAACAGAAGAGTACCTACGTTCTTGTTCATGGTGGCAACATGTCTACAGATACTTGGAATAAACTTGCCAAACGTAATGATTATCCTCCTGGCGGCCTTTTGGGGGGTAGGATATGGGACAGCATTATTCCTGCTCTTAAGGCACATAAAAACCGCGTTTTTGCACCTACACTAAAGGATGAACACCAAAGTAATTTGACCGAACATATTGAACAAGTTTGCACACTGATTACCGAAAATGATTTGAAAGATGTGATATTGGTGGGGCATAGTTACGGTGGGATGGTTATTACAGGTGTAGCTGCTAAAATGCCGGACAAAATCCGCCATTTGGTGTATGTTGATGCTGCAGTGCCTGATCCAGGACAATCATTGTTTGACCTTATTTCTTCCGGTGGTCGTGATCCCATGTCGTTTGCTGGATTGGAACCGGCTAAGCCTTATGTGGAAAAACTGCAATTTGATGCAGAGAAAATAAAATCGTTATCTAAAACCTATATTCTCTGCACAGAAAGCGATTTTGCTTCCGTTACTCGTGTTGCCAGAGAAAAAATTGCTAATGAAGGAAAAGAATGGACTTACATTGAGTTGCCGTCATCACACGTGCCGATGGCTTCTATGCCCGAACAATTTTCACAACTGCTACTGGAAAACATCTAAAAAAAAATTTTAGCAGTCATTTTTTTAGAACAGCTTCAGAATTCAGCCATTAAAAAAAAAATTAACTCAAAAAAAAATTTTCTAATAAATTGTAATGATCAATTAATAGTAATGCTATTTTGGTAGAATACTAGGCATTTATAAGGCAGTCTAAAAATTCCTATTTAAGTATATTGTTTACGATGTTGATGGTAATAGCTGAAAGATATTGCAAAATCGTGATCAGGTAAATTTTATTTAACAATTTCCATCTTAAAACAGGGTTTTTAAAATAATTTAACTTTCTTAAAATCACCTCTATTCCAAATCTATACTAATTAAGTATAGTTTTTTTACCATATTGGTAGTTCTAGGTATTTGTTTTCCTTAATTAGGATTAATCTTCTAGCGATGTCGTCTGCGTCTAGTATGTCGTTCTTGTACTCCTTGTCGAATGAAAAGTATTAATTTAGGAATTATTGAGTTTTCTTAAAACTAGTCAAATTAATAATACCAGAATTTCGGTATATGATTTCTTGATTCAATTCTCTTTCACCTTCTGATTTAATCCCATTCACTTTATAGTTTTATTAAATTCCATTTTTCATAATACTCTGGTGCTAACATCTTCACAATGAAGAGATAATAAAACCTTCTCCGGAGCCAAATTTTTTAGATATACTCAGAATCATAGATGATGAACTACAATAATATAAAAAAAAATTTTATAAATTTTTAAGTAAAATGGTAAATGAGTGTTTTTGTATTATTTTTAGCTTAGCCTCACAATATCTCTACTCAGAATTCTTAAAATAGCAGGAATAACCGTAGAAAAATTTAATGAGGTCGTTATAATTTAATATAAATTTTGTTTTCTATATGTGTTATACCATGTTGGTAGTTCTACGTATTTGTTTTCTTTTATTAGGATTAGTCTTCGGGCTATGTCGTCTGCGTCTAGTATGTCNNGTCGTGTTCTCCTTCGTCGAATGAGACGTATTCGTTTAAGAATTTATTATAGTGGGGATGGTCTACGGGGACCATTACTAATCCGTTCTCATAATCCACGCTGCCGGCGGTTATTCGGGTTTTCTTGTCTTTAATGTTGGTTATTTCTTTTATGGGGTAGTTTCCTTGGTCTAGTACTTGTTGTGCTAGGGCTACTTGGTAGGCGTTTGATTCGATTCCGATTTTTATCACATTCCAGGTTATTCCATGCCATATGGATGTTATGGGACCGTGATAGAGTTTTTTGACTGTTTTCACTTGTTGGGGAAAGCTTATTTGATCATGGTACCAGTCGAGGATCCAGATTTTATAGGGGTCGTGGGTTACTCCTATGGTTTCGCAGCAGTAGTAATCATTTTTCTCATTCTGTCTGATGGCAAGGTCGTGTGCCTGGTAGATTTCCATTGAATCTAGTGGCGGGTATCCTCCGACGTTTGTTGTTTGGTTTTTTTCTTGTATTGCGTAGTGTTGTATCCATTTTTCTTTGAAGATTTTTCCTTTCATTCCTTCTGCGTTGTTCTGGTACTCGCGGTTGAATAGAACAGTACCCATGGCTTTGGCTTGCAGAAGTAATGACTTTATATCCCATTTTTGAGGCCATAATACTTGATAGTCACCTTGTATGTCTACATCTACTATTATCCCGTTTTTATCTGTAATGTATTCGTATGATGTTGGCCATTTAATTATGGCTTGTTGTTCTAGTACGTACCAGGCGGGGTTATCAATCATTTTCTGGTAACCATCATCCCAATGCTTCCGGGTCCCGATTCCTAGGAGGCCGCAATCCGGTTCTAGTAAGGGTAGGATGGTGCCTTCTATGAATTTCATTACTTTACGTCGGCTGTCAGCTGTTCGTGTGTTTTCATCATCGAAGATGTCATCCATGATGATATGGTGGAAGTGGCCGCCGGTGATGTCGCCTAGGATGCCGGTTGCTTCTACTGTGGCGTCTCGCCGGACATTTTCTCCGAGGTTGTAGAATAGTTGGTTACCTTTTCGACGGTAGTCATATAGTTCACCTGCGAAATCTTTTTGGATGATTGGGTTTTTAATTAAATCTGTTTCTATTATATCTAATGTTTTCATTGCTTGGTTATAGGTTTTTGATAGGAGTAATACATTTTCTCCGCTGTTGTAAAGGGTTTCGTGTTCTGTGATTACTCGGGGTATGGCGGTGGTTTTTCCATGGTCACGGGGTGAGAGGTAGATTTCTCTTAAGTATTGTCCTATTTTTTTATACCAGTTATATTGATGTTTGGGGACTTGTAATTGTAAGTAGTGTTTAGCGTAGTAGGGTTTAGAGTATTTAGCTTTCGTTTTACTGTTTATTTTTGGGATCTTCTTTTTTGTTTGCCTGATTATCTGTAAGTTACGCATTAAGTCGTTATTTTTAGGCATCAGTATATTTTTCTCCATCTTCTAACACTGCAACTTGTTTTTTGGTTTATTTCTTAGTTGATTATCATCTTTTTATCTTCATAGACCAATCCTGGATTCGTCTCGATTTTTTTTTTAATATTACTTTTTTTTTTACTCGTATGGTTTATCGCGGATGGCGCAACGTGTCTGGAAATGTTTGGCGATTCTTAATGTTATTTTACTGAAGATTTCTTCGGTTAATTCAACTTCTTTTGTTATTTTATACTTTGAAAGTGGGTACTTCTTAGAATTAGTGAATTTCACATAGAAAACTAGTGCTGTGATTATTGTTTTGCATTTACATTTTTTGCAAAGATAATTAGTGTAATGAAATTCTTTGATTAGATTAATTACTTGTTCTCTCATCACGCCTTGAATATTCAGGTGATTCATAATCATTTTACTGTATCTTATTTTCTTCTTGATGCGGTAGGATTTAACACTGCTATTGGTGAGGTGACTGATGGTATTAGGTTCACCANNATCGTTGAACATGCCCCCGTCAATAATTACTCCAATAATTTTTTTTAATTTTTTGTAAAAAATTCATTTATTTCCATAAAAAAAGGTTTACCCGGTTCCATATAAATTCGAATAGCGGGAGCATTTGAGAAGTAATCTGAAATGATAAAAAAAATTATTCAAGCACATTTATTATACAAAGTCCTTTATTAAAAAAATATGAAAAGTAATTCCGGTAATCTTATAATTTCATCCAAATTCATATTCTAGAAGGGTCTTCTTGAAATTTTCATCTGGAAGAGTGTTTATGGCTTCTTTCCTGCTGTATATANNTGAATTTGTTTTTAATGATGCTTCTAATTTGATGGATCCCTCTTCATCAATAGATTGGTACAAGTTGTGATTGGTTGCTAAATAGTCAGCAAGTTCTTTGATGGTGTTTCTAAATTTAGGGTATTTATCTGCTAAATTAGAGTTAATTCTATATGTTATTTCATTTTCATCAGGAATTTGACCTACAACATAGCGTTTAATTTTTTCAATCTCTTTTTTAAATTGTCTAATAGTCATTTAGAATCACTTTTTTGATTAACTCAGTAANNTGACTGATTAATTCTTCTTATGATCATCTGCTTCTTCTGCTTCTTCTATTATTCATAATTTGTGTTTTAAACTTAGAAAATTGTTATGATGGTCATATTCTATTAAAATATTTTTTTATGTATTAAATTGTAATTTCTCTAGATTTCTCTTTTTTTCTCTATGTAATTGTGAAAATAGATTATATAAACTTAGTATATGTTAATTAAGATATTATTATGGATTTAAAAGTAT
>PMNN01000182.1 GCA_003161815.1 Methanobacterium sp.
TTTATTATGTTAATTGTGTTATTGTACTAACTTATATTTAAAAGCAACGGTATTTTTAATGATAATTTACCACTGAACTATGATTTTTAACTCATATCTTTTAAATCTCATAGAATGTTATGTTATCAAGCAAATGTGAACTTAGTTGTTTCATTAGTTTATGATATAAACAAAATGTGGGAAAGTTAGGTTAATCACACCCATCAAGACTAATGTCTTGGCATTGCAATGATCTCATTTATTTTGAGGTCAAAGAAGTTACTCATGTGTACTGGTTTTAAAATAATTGCAGAATCAAGGCCCTTTCCTGTCCCGCCAACTGCAATAACCTCTATATCTGTGGGTATTAATCCGGCATCTGCTGCCATTATGCTTATTTCCACACCTACCTTAACTCCTTGGGAGAAAAGGCGTAATGTGGCTGCTATGATTTCTACAGGAGTTATACCTCCAAATTTATTGGATATACCTCTTCCAACACCACTTAAAGAATGCGATCCTGCATATATATTTACACCCATTTTATCCAATTCTGTTTTGTGTTTGGATTCAATTTCTATTAAATCACCACCTTTAAAACCCGCATGGTGTGTAACATTTACTATATTCACATCGGGATCAATACTCTTAGCAAGCTTAACCCCGGAACTTCCTGATGCGGATGCAACTACTATATTATTTATACCTAGTTCTTGTCTTCTGATCTTAACAAGTTCAATTAATTTATCGGTATTTTCTTCACCTGGATTTTTGAAGTAATGGATTGTTTTTTCCATATAATCACTCCTATAAACTATTATTGAAACTATTATTGATACTTAATTTCATTGTATATTGTATACTAATTAAATGATTTTTTATATTACTTCTATATTTTTTTATATTACTTAAAACTAATTATAAATGAGTACTCACAAATGATATATTTTAATAGTTTATTTAAAAGAAAAACCTAACATATGAATACATAACAAAGTAAGGTGATGCAATGAATGCATTTGATTTTCTTACAAAAGATCGTATTAGAGCACCGGAAGAGGGTATCACAATGATGTTGGATAAAGGAATGGGTCCTAACATGGTTGAAGACTTCCTTGAGATATCGGGACCTTATGTAGATCTAGCAAAACTTGGATGGGGAACTTCTGCTATCCATGAGAGAGAACTAATAAAATATAAAATTGACACATATTTATCCAATGACATTATACCATACCCTGGCGGCACACTCTTTGAACTCGCTTATATTAGGGATAAATTCGATGAATTTTTAGCTGAAGCCGATGAACTAGGATTTAAAGCAATAGAAATTTCAGATGGCACAGTTGACATAACACCCGAAGAACGAAATAGAATAATTGGTGAAGTAAAGGAATTAGGTTTTATGGTTTTAACAGAGGTAGGTAAGAAGGATCCGAAAAAGGATCATAAATTTACAGCCCTAGATAGGGTTAACTTAGTAACACTAGACCTAGAATCAGGTGCAGATAAAGTAATAATAGAAGGAAGAGAAGGCGGAAAGGACTTAGGAATTTATAATAATAAAGGTGATGTTAATGAAGAAACTGTGCAAGTTTTAGTAGACTACCTAGATGTTAAGAAGTTAATCTGGGAGGCTCCTCAAAAAAATCAGCAAGCTTACCTAATACTTAAATTTGGATCCAATGTGAACCTAGGAAACATATCTCCAGAAGAAATAACCTCCCTTGAAACCATGAGGCGAGGTTTAAGAGGAGACACATTGGGCAAGGTGGATTTATGATCATAGACACTATCACCATTATTGGTGGTTACAACAAAAAGGGTGAGAAGGAACCAGTTGAAAAAATAGATATAAACAGAGGAGAGATATTTGGTGTTGTAGGTGCTACTGGGAGTGGTAAAAGTTCTCTTATAGGAGATATAGAACAATTATCACAGACAGACACATTTTCAAAGCGAAAAATTCTGGTTAATGGTGAAGAACCCAGCTATGAAGATAGAACAAATCCCCGAAAGAAAATGGTCGCCCAATTATCTCAAAACATGAATTTCCTTGCAGACATGAGTGTGGGCGATTTTTTAAGTCTCCACGCAAAATGTCGAGGTGCAAGTGACAAATGTGTTAATGCGGTGATAAAGCTCGCAAACACATTAACAGGAGAACCAATAAGAAAAGACCATGAACTCACCATATTAAGTGGAGGTCAGTCACGAGCTTTGATGGTAGCAGACGTGGCAATTATCAGTGATTCTCCAATCGTACTCATCGATGAAATAGAAAATGCAGGTATCCGGAAACATGATGCACTCAAAGTTCTTTCAGGACATGGTAAGGTAGTTATGGTGGTTACTCATGATCCTGTCCTTGCTCTCATGACCGACAGAAGAGTTGTAATGAAGAATGGCGGTATGGATAAGGTGGTTGCCACCAGTGAAGCTGAAAAATCTCTTTCCAAAAAATTAAACAAGATTGATGAATTTATGTTGAGTTTAAGAGATAAAGTGAGGCATGGTGAGGTTATAGAAGATGTTGAAATGGGGGATATAGGATTATGAAGATGGTAATTGTAGCAGGAACCCCTGGTTCAGGAAAGACAGCTGTACTCATACATGCACTTCGAAACCTAAAGCAGAGGAGTTTAAATTCAGCTGTAGTTAAAATTGATTGTCTCTTTACAGATGATGGTAAAAAATTTGAAAAAATAGGTATACCAACTAAAGTGGGACTTTCAATGGATATGTGTCCTGATCACTATGCCATTTACAATATAGAGGATATGATTGATTGGGCTGATGAAAACGATTCAGAATATCTTATNNGTGGGCCCATTCCTTAGTACTGCAGATATTGCTGTGATAACCAAGGGAGACATGATATCTCAAGCAGAACGTGAAATATTCCGGGAAAGGATCCTTGAAGTTAACCCCAAATGCAAGGTCATAGAAGCCAATGGTCTTTCTGGTCAGGGTTGCATGGAACTAGCAGAAGAGATCGTCAAATCTCCTGAAGTATCACTTGAAGAAGAAAAATTAAGACATTCAGCTCCCCTTGCTGTTTGTACCCTATGTGTGGGAGAAACCAAGGTTAATAAGAAACATCACAGAGGAATACTGCGAAGAATTGATGGATTTCAGACCTATGAAGGAGAATAATCAATAAACGGGGATTTTATGAGTAACACTTCCATTAATTCAGATCAAAGATCAAGGGTAATAAAATTACTGCCGGGTTTTAACTGTGGAATATGTGGATACGCCCGCTGTGATGAGTTTGCACATTCAGTCCTTAAAAAAGGAACGGACATCGGTAAATGTAGATTTTTATTCCAGGAAATATTCAATGAAAACAGAAATGAACTCGAGGAGATACTAAGGGAAGAAAATATAATTCCAGTAGAAAAGAAACCTGTTGGACTTTTAGATGGATACGAAGCAGATTTTATTTTAAA
>PMNN01000193.1 GCA_003161815.1 Methanobacterium sp.
TAGGTGGAAGAATCATGACTATGGGCGGGGAAAAACCTCCCAAACTTATAGGAAATATCTCTTCAACACAGACACTTTTCAGAAGTTCACCAGATGAAGTTAAAGAAAAAGTAAAATCGGTTTTAGAAGCTGGAGTAGATTTATTAGCTCCAAGTTGTGGTTTAGCACCTAGATCTCCTCTTGAAAATATTAAGGCAATGATCAATGGGAGAAATGAATTTTACAGTACATGATCTCGAATTTAATACTATTCATGGATTAAAAATATGATTTAATTCAAAACTTGGTTAAAAAGGATTAAAATACCTTATTCTATTTTATTTTGTTTTTGAGAAACCAACAATTATAGTGGCTATGTAAGGATCTTGAGGATAACCATATTTATCCTTTATATAAGAATCACCCAGTGTTGAAGGACTGCAGGATGTTACATCTGAAATACCCTCCACATCCTCAAGCTCCGGAAATGGTACAGGCGGTAAAAGAAAGAATTCTTTTTCAATCCCCTTGTCACCATAAGTTTTTTTAGATTTAAAGAAGATGAAATCTGTACTTAGGAAATATACATCACTGCGATCCTGATATTTTTTTATTTCTTCACTAGAAATCAATTCTTGGCCCAGTATTCTACCCTTATTCGTGACCAGGAGTACAGTAGGTACGGGGGGATTACGGAATTCTATATTTTTTAATATAACTAAATAAAAATCCCTCTCTAAACATTCTGTCAATCCCCCATTTACAACTGGTATCACATCTCCTTCCCTTTTGGACTCCAATTCTCTTAAACATTTTCCATCCTCATCTGAAAGCAGTTGCACGTCCAATACTCCTTTCAGCTTATTTATAATTTTTATTGCCTTTTTAACTACCANNAAAAATATGGTGGTGAATTATTGTGAAAAGATTTACCAGAATGATTTATAAAAATCCAGAAGAAATAATTTTCGGCAATGCCAAATTTCCTGTAAGTGAGCGATGGAATATACAATTTGGTGCAGGTTATGTGGTGCCTGAAGTTAAAGTGGCCCCGCAAGAAGGTTCAGAAGCATCCAAAGAGAAAATGATCGGAGAATGTAGGAACATAGCACAAAGTGCCTGTCAAAGAGCCGTGTCTATAGGATTACCTTCCTTTATGCTGGAACAAGAACATGTCTTTCAGCAGACTAATTATCCAGAATGGGCGGGAGAGTGTACACAAATTCAAGCAGAAATTCTAGAGAGATATTACGATGAATACGGTATTAGTGTAGCCTTGAGGCAGACTCCTGCAGATATAAGGGTGGAAGAAAGAGCCCCCGGACTTAGAGGATCCGATTATGACAACAAGATTGAAGAATCCATGGAAGCCTGCGCTGCAAACGGAGCATCCGACCTCTGCATAGAATCCATGGGAGGAAAATCCGCTTCAGATTACGGGATATCCCGTGGCGATATAAAGGCTGTTCTCTTCGGTATAGGTGTTTTGGGAAGCATTGATATGGAGTATGTCTGGAAGAGAATAGTGAATATATGCAAGAAATATGATTGCCGACCCGGTGGTGATACTGATTGTGCTCAGGCAAATACTGCTATGTTCATGGCTGGAGGATTATTAGATAAGGATATAGCTCACACTACAGCTGCATTAGCAAGAGCTATGGGTGCTGCTAGAAGTTTAGTAGCAGTGGAATGTGGTGCCATCGGTCCATTAAAAGATTGTGGATATGAAAACCCTATCGTTAAAGCCATATCTGGTGTTCCAATAGCTACAGAGGGTAAAAATGCAGTTTGTGCTCATTCTGATCTAATGGGTAATTTAATGGCTGCCACAGCAGATGTGTGGAGTAATGAATCAGTTTATCATCGACAAGAGATGGGAGGCACCACCCCTGAGGTATGGTTACAAGCTACAGGATACGAAGCGGCTCTTATGAACACTGCCTTGCAAACAGGAACAGGTGAAACTCTAAGAGATATTTACACTCTTACTGATAAGTATAGAGACCCCCAAGGATTAATTCTAGCATATGATAATGCTTATCGAATTGGAAAAGCCATAGTAAATTATGGTAAAGATCCATACCTGAGGGCTCGAGCAGCAGCCCTTGAAGCGGGAAAAATAATAAATGAAGCTGTTGATTCGGGTAAATTATATCTTACTCGATTCGAGAGAGATTCCTTGGATAATGCACTTAAAATTATTGAAGGATTACCCTTGGATGCGGATCAATTCACTGATGAATGCCTGAGAACATATACAAGAAAAGTGCCTGAATTTGATCCAAAAAGTTACGAACTTTGAGGTGTTTAAGAATGAGTAATATTGAAGAATTAGAATCGAAATTGGATCAAAATTTTGTGGCTATCAGATATAACGTGGAAATTGAAGGTCCAGCAATAAAACCCGAGAATGATTCAGACGTGCAAAATATTCTCCCAAAAGAAGAACCTTATAAATCAATAGCATTAGCTGTACTTTATGGGGACATGGAAGCTTCTCTTAGTAACGTTAATGATGGCTTGGAGGCAGGATTATCCCCCATTGACATAATTAATAATGGTTTGATGAAAGGTATGGATGCAGTCAGTGCACTTTACACTAAAGGATTCTACTTCCTACCAGACCTGATGCTCTCGGGTGATAGTATGATGGAAGGAGTAAGGGTGTGTGAGAAGATATTAGGCCATAAAAGTGAAACTAAAGGTACCACTGTATCTTTTGTGGCAGAAGGAGACCCTCATGATATAGGTAAAAATCTAGTTGTTATGTTCCTAAGGGCTAACGGATATGATGCCGTTGATCTTGGTAGGGATGTGCCTACCAGCGAAGTAATTAAAGCTGTGGAGGAATATAAACCAATATTTATGACTGGAACAGCTTTGATGACCACTACCATGACAGTTTTCCCTAAAGTGGTAGAGGAATTGCAGAAGAAAGGTCTTGAGGTCCCTGCCTTTGGATGTGGTGGTGGTTCTGTAAGAAAAGATTTCGTGGAATCCTTTCCCATGAGTGTCTATGGTGTTGAAGCTTATCACACCCCTAAACTAGCCGATAGTATATTAAAAGATAAGAAAACATGGAAAGAACTTAGAAAAGAGTATTCAAAGATAGTGGGTGAGTTTGTCCCAGAGTACGCTTAAAAAATGAAACTATTTTTTTTAAATATTTTTTTTTATTAAATACGATATTATAAGACTCCTTTTCAAAAAATAGAATAAAAAATGTTTTGAAGGTTAACAATAAAATGGATTATAAATATGGAATAGCATTGGATATAGGAACCAGCGGCATAAGAGCACAAGCAATAGATTTAGAAACTTCCCATGTGGTCTCTACTGCTATAACTCTTCGACATCCTTTACCCGGCGCTAATGTAGTGGATCATCTTCATTTTGCCATAGAAGTGGGTAGAGAAACAACTCATAAACTTCTACTCGACGCTTTAAATAAGGTGATAAAGAGTTTAGACATAGATCTTAAAAAGGTTAAGAGAGTAGCTGTTTGTGGCAACTCTATACAACTCTCCCTATTCCATAATATAGAAATCAGAGATTTAGCATACTGGGGACAGCATGCATTGGAAAGATTAAATGTAACACCACCCTCAAGAGATGCTACCATCACCTCTCCGGAAAAAATAGGCTTGGAAGTGGATTCAAAAGCAGAGATTTATATTCCACCCGCCATAAAACATGAAATCGGAGCTGATGCTCTTGCTATGCTTTTTAAAGCCGATATTTTAGAGAAGAAAGGAATATTTTTGGTATCTGATTTTGGAACTAACGCTGAAATAGCTCTGGTAATCAATGGGGAAGTTTACACTTGCTCTGCAGCTGCGGGACCAGCAATAGAGGGACAAATGATAGAAAAGGGAAGGTTAGCATCTCCGGGAGTTATATGTGATTTAGAGCTGGCAGATTATGGTTGGAAAACATATATTCTAGACGAGGATCTCATAGCCCAAGATGGAGATGAAGTCGACCCATTTAATGGAAAACTGATCTCACATAAAGATATTAATAGAAAATCTATTGGTATAACTGGAACAGGAGTNNCATCAAATTCATTTACAGGACGAGATGTATCTAACTGAAAAGGACATCGTTAACATAGGTAAAGCTCTAGGAGCTTTTAGAGCTGCTCATTTAACCTTAGCAGAAGAAGCTGGAGTACTTCTGGTAGATATAAATGTCACATATATGGCGGGGGCTTCAGGGTTCTATGTAGATCCACATAAATCATTGAATGTCGGTCAGATTCCCCCTTCATCTCAAGAAATCTATCAGATGGGAAACACTTCTCTGGCCATGGCAAGGGATCTGATTCTTGATCCCAGTCTCCTTGATAAATTACAGAGTATAGCAAAAGGAATGCGCAGTAAACACATCATGCTTGCAACTTCTCCGATATTTGAGAAGATATACTCATTGGAATTAGCTTTATATGAACAGGGTATGCCCTTCTGGATGTATAATGAATGGTTGAATAAATATGGTTTCCAGAAAGTCGCTCCAAAGGCTTCTAATCCTCAAATTCACCGAATTTTCGAGAGAGATATCCCTGAGTTGGGTGAAGAAGGTTTACACATTACTAAAGTAGGTTCTATATTAGAGGCTAAATTTGAAGGCTGCACCAATTGCATGACTTGCCTTGAATATTGCCCAGAGAACGCCATAACGATTGAAAATGGATTAATCAAGGTAAGAACAGATCTCTGTTCAGGTATGGGTTGTTTAAAGTGCGTACTTTCCTGTCCTAATAAAGTATTTAAGTATGGGAAACTTCTTAGCAGTGAAGAAATAAAAGCCGCACAAGTTGAAACTGATACACATTAATATTCAATACACTACAAAATTTTAATAGTTTTAAGATACAAATTCAGTTCTAGGTTTAATATGATTTTTTAGGGAAATCTTTTAGATGAGATATATTCCTTATTAAATTTTAAATAAAAATAAATTCAATTTATGTATAGATTCTAATAAAAACAAAAATTAGGCAAATTATCTTTTTTTTATCAGAAGCCCTGATAGTGTAGTGGATATCACGTAGGATTGCGGATCCTATCACCCGGGTTCAAATCCCGGTCAGGGCATACTTCTCTAAAATTTTATCTTTGTATGAATCTAACGTCTGTATCTTTATTTAATTCAATACTTTTTTTCCATTCATCTCGAGTTTTGGGGTAATCACTTCGATAATGAGCTCCTCTACTTTCCTCTCGGATTAAAGCAGATGTGGCAACTAAATCCGCTATATTAAGCATATTCTCTATTTCCAAAGCATCTTGAAGATCTTTGTTAAATTCACCTAAATCGGGGACTTTTAAATTACTCAGCATCACTTTAAGCTCGTTTATTCTTTCAAGTGCGGTTTCCAAACCTTTTTTATTTCTAATGATAGCGACGTATTTCCACATGACTTCTTCTAGTTCTTTTTTAATCTCAAATGGATAATAATCTCCATCTTTAAAAAGTATCTGGATTCTATCCTGCTCTGCAATTGCCTGTTCCATATTAAATGTTGATTTAGTATTCAATGCATTTTTTGCGGCCGATTCACCGGCTCTTTTCCCAAAAACTTGGGTGTCAGCGAGAGCATTTCCTCCTAATCGATTAGCTCCATGCACGCCGCCAGTTACTTCTCCAGCGGCGAATAAATTTTTGGTTGAAGTTTCGCCGTGTTCATTTATCCGTGTTCCACCCATGAAGTGATGTGCTGTAGGCGCCACTTCCATAGGTTCCTCCCTTATATCCAGATCAACGTCTAGGAATTGGAGAAGCATAGTTTCCAGTTTATCTTCAATTATTTTCCGGGAAAGATGTGTCACATCTAAATAGACTCCTCCTCTCGGTGTGCCTCTTCCTTCTATTATTTCCTGGTATATAGCTCGAGCTACCACGTCTCTAGTAGCGAGCTCGCCTCGCGGATCATACTTTTCCATGAAACGCTCACCTTTAGCATTGATAAGCCTTCCGCCTTCTCCTCTTGCCGCTTCAGTTATTAAAACTCCTTTTCTTGACTCAGGGTATAACATGCCCGTGGGATGGAATTGAACCTGCTCCATATCCAGAAGATCTGATCCCACATTATAAGCGAGTGCGTATCCATCGCCAGTTTTTTGCATTGCATTGGATGTAACTGGATATAACCATCCCGCTCCCCCAGTAGCTAAAATAGTGGATTTAGATTGGAATATGATGAAATTAGATGTCCTAATGGATATTCCGCATGCTCCCTGTACACTTCGATTTGATTCATCAGTGATGAGTGAGGTGATCACTATTTCCTCTACGTTTTCAATACCTAAACGGGTTACCTCTTCTTTTAAGGCTGTCATCATCTCATGACCCGTCCTATCACCTTGGAAACAGGTTCTA
>PMNN01000284.1 GCA_003161815.1 Methanobacterium sp.
CTTTTTTATAATTTAATAATTCTACTTCGTTATAGGTTAGTTTAACGAAGTTAAATATATTTTTGCTATAACTCTTTATATACTCTTATAACAAATTTATAATATAATGTTAAAAATCCTATTAAATGGGTTAAGACATCTATATTGGATGAGGTTATAAGATGACTGAAAAACCAAAGTTTAAGCAAATAAATATAAAGCTATCAGATAAGGACCTCCGGGACCTGGATAATTTATCTAATGTGATGGGTGGAGTAAGCAAACCAAACTTAATAAGACTTGCAGTATCTGAATTTATCCATAAAAATAAACGCTTAATAAATGAGAGGTAAATGATGGGTAAATGGGAAAAAAGATTTTATCTTTTCATTATATACATTGCTATAATTTTCTTTGTGTTATTATTCATTTTATAAAAAAGTGTTTCCACCTTGCATTTATAGCAAGTGTGTTTTTCTAACATGCAAAAAATTGCAAGTTTATTAAATTTTATGGACTGGAAGAATTGGAAAAATATATTTTAAATTTGTTAAGGTTTAATTTAATTGAGTTACTGTAAAGAAATGTTAAGTTATTGTAAAGAAATGTAAAGAAATAGAATTAAATTTTTCTAATGTAATTTAAACTGACATCTGAATTATTTAGCATAATTTATCAAAATAAAAGTGTTAAGGGTTGTCAAGGGTTTTGTTAAGGATTGTTAAGGTTTAAAAGTTTTTTAATAATTCCTATTAATTTTTAAAATGATTTTGGATGTCCGTTAAATACTGTCAAATACTATCTTTTTTCGGATGTCGTTTAAAAATACATCTGAATTGTAACGGTTTAAATTTGTAAAAGTGTAACGTATTGTAACGGTTTAAAGTATAATGTATTTGATGTTATTGTGATGAAATTAAAAATTTTCAAGAGTTGTCAAGGGTTATTCACTGCAATATTACTGCAAAATAAGTTATAATGGGAGGTGCAAGGATAAAGTGGAAATTATTCCTATAATTATTGCTAATATTGGATGAAGTTTCATTTTTATTTATTAACAAAATAAGGGGCGTAGAAACATAATAATAGATAAATCAATACAATAGCTCCTATTGAACTCAGAATCGTATCTAGAATCATTTAATTAACTCTTTATTTTTTTTATGGACTTGGTAATGAATGGAATTGGTAATATATAAAGACGTAGAATAAGTATAAAATTATTATTAAAAGAATAAACCATCCGAACACTTTAAACCAATTAGTTTTACCTTTATCTTCTAATGTTAAATGTCTTCCACAATTAGGACAGTTTTTAGCTTTTTTACTTACTTTATGCCCACAATCAGGACAATCTATTAAATTGGTGGGTTGTGTGGAATTTACTCTTATTCTCCCAAGTTTACCTCCACATTCACATTTATCAGTGAAATTTTCAGGAGATTCACCTGGTTTGAGTTCGTAATAACCTCCACATTTATCACAGATTAAATAAGACATTTTTAAATCATTGTTCCTGTTTTGTTTTATCTTTTAAATTAGCCATCAATATATTTATAGTATTCCAGTTTACCTCCACATTCACATTGGTCTGTGAAGTCTTCTGGTGATTCTCCTGGTTGGAGTTTGTAATATTCATTGCATTTGTCACAGACTAAATAACCATTATCTAAATTTTCATTTATAATATCTGTCATATGTTTTGCTTTATATATGGTTATATCTGTTTTAATTAGTTTAAAATAAGTTTTATAAGCTTTTATTATGTCTTGTTTATCTACTTCATTTCTTCCATGGTTAACAGCATTACATCCGGCTAAAAATAATATAAATGATTTTTGAACAGCACGAAATTTGGTATTGTGTGAAAATCCAAAAATTTCATTTCCTATAACTCTCCTTAATTTGTTTAAATTCTTAAAAAGATGTTGAACTGNNTAGTTTAATAAAATAATCTTCTTCAGGAATTGGAAGATGTTCAATTTCATCAAATTGGTCCATTGCAAATATTATTCGTTCATCGAGTTTACTTAAATATAGATTTTCTACATCTTCACGATTTAATTTTCTTTCAATATTTATGTAATATATACAATTTAAAATGGAATACATTGCGTATAATCCTTGGATGCCAATTAATTTTCCTAAAATCGGTAGCTTAGTTAGATTTTTATTACCTAAAATAATAACATTAGAATTTACTTGCTCCAGGTGGTCAGGAGAGGGATTTTCTGAGTAAACACGTTTTAATCGCTTTGCATTGCTTAAACGTTCACGAAATCCTGAATCGCTTTCATTGATTTNNATAATATTATCAGTGATTTTTATTTTAAATAAATTCTAAATAATGACCTATTATATCTCTTAAACAAATTAAAATCTTTTACTTAAATTGCCCCAGAAATTATTTAAATATCTTACAAATGACCAAAATTTATCAGGTAGGCCATCGATAAATTGAGCTATATCGATTGGATCCATTATACTATTTAAGATATCACTAATATTGGCTATTTCTGATGATGCTAATCCAAATAACCCAAGTATTCGTAATCCAACAGTTGAAAAAATATTTTCTGGAGTTGGTGTAACAGCTA
>PMNN01000279.1 GCA_003161815.1 Methanobacterium sp.
CAGTATTTCCAAGGCAGACCTTCAGTCATAGATTACAACGCCAGCACCTCCAGTGGCTCCAATTTGGGCCCTGACAATCAGCATCTTATAAATAATGTAAGTCAACGAATGCAGCTGATAATACAAGAGGATTCTCTGCCTGTCAATGTTAGTGTTCCTGCAGATTTAGTTGAAGCATCATCTAGTGGATTGGATGGTAATATATACGTAGATTCCGCCATGATTCAGGTGCCTAGAATTGCACAAGCCAGAAATATAAGTCAATCCGAAGTTAATAAAATAGTAATTGATAATGAAGAATTTCAATTACTTGGCAATCCCATAGTTAACGTTTTAAAGCTTAATATAGCTTTAGATAAACTTAATAAATAAAAATACAAATGGAAAAACTATAAAAAATGACAGATGAATATAAAAGACCTGATCCTGATGAACTCCTGCGTTTAATAAAAGAAGAGGATAAAAAGAGTTATAATGGCTATTTAAAAATCTTTTTAGGATATGTTGCTGGTGTAGGCAAAACTTATAGGATGCTCAGTGAAGCTCGCGTTCTCCAAGATCGGGAAAAAGATGTAGTAGTTGGGTTAGCTGAAACTCATGGTAGAGAAGAAACAGAAGAGCTTCTTAAAGGTTTAGAGATTATACCCCGGCAAAAAATAGATTATAAAGGTATTACGCTGGAAGAACTCGATTTAGACGCGGTTTTAAAAAGGAAACCTGAATTTGTTTTAGTAGATGAACTAGCACACACCAACGTTCCTGGTGCTCGGCATTTGAAGCGTTATCATGATGTGGAGGAACTGCTTAATGCGGGTATAAACGTCTATACAACATTAAACATACAACATGTAGATAGTATAAATGATATTATCCAACAGATAACCGGAGTTGAAGTTAAAGAAACTGTTCCAGACAGAATTATTGAAATGGCAGATAAAATAGAGCTTATTGATTTGCCAATCGATGAATTAATCGAGAGGATGAATGAAGGAAAAGTTTACATCCCCGAAAAAGCTGAACAAGCCATTCAACGATTTTTTAAGAAAAGGAATCTTGTTGCCTTAAGAGAACTTGCTCTACGTTACGCTACAGTACACGTGGACTATGATATGGATCGTTACCTGAAAAAAGAGAATATATTAGGACCTTGGGAAACAAGCAATCGCATCATGGTATGTGTAAGTTCCAGTATTAGTTCTAGAAGGCTTATTCGTGTAGCACATAGATTAGCTGATCGTTTTAATTCAGAGTGGTTCGCAGTGTATGTTGAACCATCTTACGGGTACAGAATGAAACCAGATGAATCGTTTCAACTTGAAAAAAATCTGGAACTTGCTGAAGAACTTGAAAGTAAGGTTTTTCGTTTAACCGGTTCTATAGCAGATGAGATAGTATCATTTGCAAACTCTAAAAATATAACACTCATTTTACTGGGTCATTCACAGAGAACTCGCTTGCAAGAACTTATAGTGGGTTCCGTAATTAATCAGGTTATTAGTAAAAGTGATGCTCAAATACTTGTGGTGGAAAATGAGAATAAAAATAAAACACCTCCAGAAAGTTTAAGAACAGATTTAGATGCGGGTAGATATGATTGGAGACCATATGCTTTGAGTTTTTTAAGCATTGGTATTACTGTAATCATTTGCTTCCTGATACGGCCTTTTGTGGAAGCTGTAAATATACCCATGATTTTCATTATACCTGTAGTTCTATCCAGCTTGATATATGGTAGGAAAGCAGGAATTCTAGCATCATTACTTGCAGTTGCATCATTTGATTTTTTCTTCGTCCAACCTTACTATGCATTCGCTGTTGCTGATGTTCGTTTTATTCCCACATTTTTCGTGTTATTTATAGTTGGAATTATAACTAGTTTACTGGCTGATACTGTTAAAAAACAGGTTGAGTATACAAGGCAACGTGAAACATTTATATCATCAGTTTACGATTTAAGTAGGGATTTGTTAACTTCACATGGTTTAGATGATATTTTAGAGAAGAGCACTAGATATATATCTGAATCATTTAATTTTGACGTGTTAATACTCCTACCTAGTGATGAAAATAATTTGGAAATTGTTTCACGTTTTGGAACTAAAAGAGATTTTGATGAGCATGAAAATGGTGTATCAACTTGGGTTTTTAAACATGGAATGGCTGCAGGATGCGGCACTGAAACCTTATCCTCTTCTAAATGGTTTCATATTCCTTTAAAAGTTCAGGAAAGAATTATGGGTGTTTTAGCATTATCTTCGGATATGGACATAAACAGTGAAGAAAGACATTTAATTGAAGCATTTGCTAGTGTTATTTCTCTAGCATTATCAAATTTCATCCCTTAATAAAAAAATGATTCATATTTTTTATTGTTTAAATTTTTTATCATAATCCTCAATAACGGTTTTACGATCTTCAGATCTTTTATACTTCCTGAATCCAGCATCATCACCTTGGATCAGTCTATTTATTGTGTTATCTACTTGGTCTGGGTTAGGTACATGTTCCATTATCAACCGAGTGCGGTCATGACCACCGAATATTTCGATGTCCCCTGCTTTGAAAATCCTTTCCATAATTCCCTGTGATATATTAACATCCTGAATTTTATTATAATGCATGTAAACCTTTTCTTTCCTTATTACGCCCCTTTCAACCAACACTCTAGTTGTGGTGAGCATGTAATGGATTGCTCTCCATGAAATAATATCCCAAATAATCCATAAAAAAAGTACAAATATTAATATGATCATTAAATAACTAACAGACTCCACCAGAGGCAATCTCACGTAGTTAACTAGAATATTTTGTATTGAAGCTACACTAGCTAATATGATAGTAAATAAGTATATTAATACTAGCAAAATGAAGAATTTAATGAAAGTTGATGTCAAAGTGAATGTAAATCGGGGTCTAGTATCAAATAAAACTTTTTCCCGTGGTTGCGAAGTGTTATTCATTTCATCCATCTTAAAATCTCCCCATCTATATTAAATTATTTTTTTTTATCCAATGAATGATCATCGATTTATTTGAAATATATAATTATGGATTAAGACGAACCAGTTTATATAAGTGAATATCGAAGAATGGGAGTTACTGGGTTATCTTTTTTTATTCTGATTTAGACCGTGTGGTCTAGACCACCATGTTTATATACGTTTAAGATCAACAACCATTGATATTGAATTTATTTTGTTAATGATTTAAGTAAATTAAACTTGCAATTGTAAAAATGAGATAGAGGTGAATTAAAAATTAAAGAAAAATCATTTGAAAGGAAGAATGAACTTATAGAAACTGCTTTAGATGAGTTTACAATGAAAAGCTACGAAAATGCGTCACTAAATAAAATCATCAAAAATACAGGAATCAGCAAAGGCACTTTCTATTACCACTTCCAAGACAAAGGAGCACTATATATCTTTTTGCACGATTCTGCCTATAAAGCTCAGATTGAGTTTATGAACAAGCATATGATTGAACTGGGAGAAGATTTTGAAGAAAAAGATATTTTTGAAAGACTTAAACTACTAACTCAAATAAGCGTAGAATTTGCAATTGCTTATCCTAAATACCTGAAACTAATAATCAGGTATATGAAAGAAACGGAAACCCCCGAGAACAAGAAAATTCTTGAATATATAAATAATTTCCGAAAAAAAACAATAGAAGCAGGTATGGACATGATGATAACAAAGGCAATAGAAGATGGAGACTTTAAAGACGAGTTTTCTAAGGAGTTTATTGTGAAAATAATAAATCATCTATTCCTCAATTATATTGAAATATTTCCTAATGAAGAAAATTATGAAATGTCAAAATTTATTGAAGATATCAATAAATTTATAAACTTCCTAAAATATGGATTAGGCAAATATTAAAGTTCAAAATCATTAAATATGATGAATTATCATGCTAAAACTTACAAAATTAATAGAAAACTTAGCAGATGGTAAATTAAAGTTGTATAATGCTTTATAGTCAATTAATTAAAGGATGATTTGATGTGAGTAAAGAACAAGAATACACTAAGGGTTTTGTAACTTCTAAGGACGGAACAACTATTGGATATAGACAGATGGGCACTGGTCCAGGTAT
>PMNN01000277.1 GCA_003161815.1 Methanobacterium sp.
AGTGGTTATGGGAGCCTCCGGCAGACACAGCACTCTGGATAGATTTGTATTAGGAAGTGTAACTGAAAGAGTGATAAGAGAAGCCCGGGTCCCTATCATGGTGATACCATAAATAACATTGATATTGATATATATGCGAAATTTTTATGATACTAAATATTTATAATCTGATTTTAATAGGTGAAAATAAAATGAATCAAAATAATATTCCAGTTAATAATGCTGAAGAAAAAACTGGCGGTGATGGTTTTGGAGTATAAATGGATAGCTATGTCAAANNTATCTATTATGGATATTAATGGGTTATGGATTAGTTACCGCTACACTACTGTTAAGTTTCGGCCGGCTTTCAGATATGTATGGAAGAGTAAAGATGTTCCGGCTGGGTTTTCTAATATTCAGCTTTGCTTCAATTCTATTATATTTAACACCATCAACCGGTGATGCTGGTGCATTAGAAATTATAATTTTCAGGATAATTCAAGCTGTAGGCAGCGCACTTTTCATGGCAAATAGCGCAGCCATAATTACAGATGCATTCCCAGCCAATGAACGGGGAAAAGCATTAGGTATAAATATGGTTGCAGTAATGTCTGGAATGTTTTTAGGTTTAATATTAGGAGGTATACTAGCAGTATTTGATTGGAGGTATGTTTTCCTAGTCAGTGTACCATTCGGAATCTTTGGAACAGTATGGTCCTATTATAAAATGAAGGAATTATCTATTAAAGCTGTGAAGACTAAAATTGATATTTGGGGAAACCTTACATTCGTCTTAGGAATCACTTTACTACTGGTTGGAGTAACCTATGGATTAATGCCCTACGGCAGCAATCCGATGGGATGGAATAATCCCTGGGTGATAGCTTCCATGATAGTAGGATTATTTTCACTGATTCTATTCCTATTTGTTGAAAATCGGGTTGCATCACCCATGTTCAGGTTAGATTTATTTAAAAATAGAATGTTTGCTTATGCAAATCTAGCCGGCTTATTAAGTGCATTAGGTCGGGGCGGAATGATGTTCATGCTCATATTANNTACAGTTCCACTCCTTTCTGGGCGGGGATTTACATGTTACCACTTACAGCAGGAATAATTATTATGGGACCGATTTCCGGTATATTATCCGATAAGTATGGACCCCGCTGGATAGCTACTATTGGAATGAGTATTTGTGCATTAGCCTTTTTAGTGTTAGCGGCGCTTCCCTATGATTTCACTTATTTAGAATTTGGTTTAGCAGTGTTTATGATGGGTGTTGGTGGTGGAATGTTCGGTTCTCCTAACAGCGCATCTATAATGAACTCTGTACCATCGGAGGATCGAGGTGTAGCTTCCGGGATGATGTTTACTATTATGAATACTTCTTTCACAGCTAGTATGGCTA
The DNA here is from genome assembly GCA_003161815.1 of Methanobacterium sp. GTDB lineage: Archaea > Methanobacteriota > Methanobacteria > Methanobacteriales > Methanobacteriaceae > Methanobacterium_A. The sequence continues at coordinate 1,391 of PMNN01000277.1, forward strand.
TATTCTTCACCATAGTTATAGTGGGAATTACTCAAAGATTCCCTGAAGCTATGACCACTTCATTGGCCAATATAGGTGCTGTTCAATTAGCTCCCCTGTTAAGTAATATTCCACCTACAGCTGCTTTATTTTCAGCTTTCCTAGGTTATAATCCAGTTGATGCTATATTATCAGCTTTACCAGCGCCAGTTGTTGCTCATATACCACATTCAACGTTGAACACTTTGACTGGTACTACCTGGTTCCCATCAACCCTTGCAAATGCGTTTATACCATCACTACGAACATCATTTTACATTGGAGCATTACTTTCTGCTATAGCCGCTATACTATCAGCACTACGAGGAGAAAAATATATACACAACGATGAACCACTCAAAACAGCTTCAAAAGCTGATTTAAACCCATCTACATTAGAATCAAAGGAAAAATAATTTATCATATAAATGGGATCTAAAGTTCTCAGAAATATTTTTTCTTTTATTTTTTTTTAAATTTTGTTTTTTTATTTGACCGTCATCAAAAATATAAACTATTGACTTTGAAATAGTATTTTGCCTGCACACTATCAACGAATTAATAGAGAAAAAAAATATTGCGAAGTTNNGAGGAGAAAAATATATACACGAACATGAAGTACTCAAAAATAAGTCTGAAACTGAATCATTGCTGGAAATAGACGAAACTTCTTTAAATGAATTGGAATCACCAAAATAGAATAAGATACTGGCATTTAGAGAGATTCTTATAGATTTTTTTAACTAGAATTTGAAAAATTATCTCTCTTAAATTTTTTTTTAAACTGACTTTTTAAATAACTCTATAAGATATTTGATTTAAATTGTTCTAAAAAATTATTTTAGCTGAATAATTTTTTAGCCCCTTAGATTTTTTGTTAAAGAAATAGTTTTAATTTTGCTTTTTTTATATGTTAAATGTGTTATTATTACCTTATTTATAAAAATACAATTTTATTCATAGTTTATAATAATAAATGGGATTCTAAACCGTTAAATTTAAATATTAATGCTTACATACTTCTGTTTGTTGATAAAAATGAAGCATCATTTAAATTACAGTGAAGAAGACCCAAATTATATCTTGTTGGATAAAATATTTATAATTATCGATTCTAGAAAATCAAGAAAAATAATAGCTTCTAAAAGTGTTAAAAACGTTAATATGATGATTTTATCAATTAAAATCATTTTCACAGCCATATTTTTCGATAATAGTATTGAATTCGTTGTTCAAGAGTTAAAAAGAGATAAAAAGCTGAGAAAATTCTTTAAAATAGATGATATTCCAAGTGCGGTTCAAATTTCTGAATTCATATCACGATTTAAACCCGAAACATACGTTAAAATAACAAATAGCGTATTAATGCAAATAAAACCACTTAAAAAACGTGGTAAAAGAATATTTTTAGTTGATGCCACACCTGTAGACCTAGATTATAATACCAAACGCAAACATCGCTCTAAAAAATACTTAAAAAAACAAAATTTGAAATGGAGTTATTCGTCCTCTTATGGTTTTTATATAGGATTTAAAGCAACAGTAGTCATTGAACAGGAATCTGCAACTCCTGTTGCCATTATAATCCACTCTGGAGCTCCGCACGATACTAAAATATTCCATGAAATAATGGAAAACCTGAAAAAACGAAGAATAATCCGAAAAGGAGACATGATAATATTTGATAGAGGATATTACAGCTATCAAAACTATCAAATAGGCATTTCAAGGTACCATATCATTCCCTTAATTTTCCCAAAAAAGGATTTCAAAATCCAAAAATTAGATGATATGTTAACTTATCCTCTGCAAATATTTAAAGATAAAAAAACTGAAAAAGAAGCTAAAAAACTATACAATACATTAAAAAAGATATTATCCAAAAAAATACAGAATTGGCAGCATTACAAACCAATACGTGGTAAAATCGAAGATTTTTTCAAATTATGCAAATCAGGACTAAGCCTGAAAAAATTACACAAATATACACCAGAATCAGCCGAAAGAACCACCATATTGACTGTATTTTTAGCAGGGCTCATCACAACATTAGGTTACAGCTCAAAAACAGCCCTACAAAAGCTCTCCGAAACTTGAAAAATCTAAGACCCTAA
>PMNN01000138.1 GCA_003161815.1 Methanobacterium sp.
TCTTTCTACTCCGAAATCGGATCCTATAGCAGAAATCATCTTAGCACCTTGATCCATAACATTTGGAGTTGGTCCGTAGCATCCTCTACACTGAACGGCTATAGTAGGACATTCTGCTCCACAAATAGATGTGGTTGCTGGACCCATACAAATTAGTCCCTGCGGAACTAGGCACATTTCTGGTTCTGGTACGCCTAATTCGAATTGTCTTATGATTTTATCCATAGCCATTCCCTCTGGAGGTTTTTCCCTAGGACAAACTTCACATAAATTAGTTTTTGGTAAAGTTATTTCTTTACCCGTGAGTAAAGCTACAAGTTTCTCTGCAAGAACATCCGATTTACATGGACATCCGGGTATCGCGAGATCCACATCTATAGCTTCTGCTAATGGTCTTACTCTACTTTCTAAGTGTGGTATCTGTTCNNGGTGAGTTAATGTAAGCTTCCTCGATAAGTTCTTCGGGTGTGTGGAGGTTTCCCACTCCAATTGGTCCACCGTAACATGCACAAACACCGTATGCGATGACTATTTTGGCTTTTTTCCGGAGCATTTCCGCTAATTCACGGTTTTCATCGTTACGTATTCCACCTTCTATTATGATAGCATCTATATCATCAGGCACTTCATCATATTTTACGTCCATTAGTACTGGGCTGAATTCGAAGTCTGCCAATTCCATTACATCTAAAATTGCTTCGTGAATATCTGCAATGGACAGGTGACANNTCTCCTTCAGATGCAGATATCCAATCATGGTGTATTCTTTCTCTGCCAATTCCCAATTCATCTGCTAGTTTGTAAATCAATCTCATTCTTCTGTCTAACTTGTAGTTCCCAGCGTCGTAGTGACAGTCACCATGATGACATCCAGCTACGATAACACCGTCTGCTCCTTCTCGGAATGCCTTAAAAATAAATTGTGGTTCAATACGTCCCGAGCACATTACCCTTATTACTCGGACGTTTGGAGGATATTGCATCCTTGCAGTACCAGCAGTGTCGGCTCCACCGTAGGAGCACCAGTTACAACAAAACATAACAAGTCTTATATCATCCTCAGCCATAGAGTTTCCTCCTAAATTTTTCGATTTATATTATTAAATGTACCTTAAAATTTGTACATTAATATATGGATATAAAAATAGTTATTATAAAGCTTACTTATAAAACAAATTCGAAAAGCTTATATATTTGAATATGTATTTTTTAATTTTTAATACATCTAATAAACGCTTATGAATGTTTAATATGATTAATTAAAGATTAAAACGTTATGAAATCCTTAAAATTAAATATTTATAACTAAATTTAAGGTAATGAATCTTAATTATAATTTTTAAGAATATTTTATAGATTTAAACATTAATAACTCGATAAAATTTAACTATCGTTAACTAAGAAGAATTATTAAATAAAAAAAACTATAAAAAATAGTATAATTACTAGAATAAGTAAATTAAACAAATTTATTTTTAATAACATTGGTGGGTGGTTGAACTGTTGCTTGAAATAACTGATCTAGCCGTAAAAGTGAATGAAAAAGAAATTCTAAGTGACATAGATTTATATATTGATGAAGGAACTACACATGTTCTTTTAGGACCTAATGGCTCTGGGAAAAGTACTTTATTTATGAGTATACTTGGATTCCCCAAATATAAAGTAACTAATGGAGAGATCATCTTTAAAGGTGAAGATATAACTAATTTATCCACCACAGAACGAGTGAAAATGGGTATAGGCGTTAGTTTCCAGAACCCTCCATCTATAAGAGGAGTAAAACTCAAAGATCTTCTAAAAATTGAACATCATGAAAGCGGGAAGGAATTAAGCCCAGATATGACAGAACTCTCCAACAAACTTAAATTCGACGATAAATTCCTAGAAAGAGATGTAAATCTGGGGTTTTCAGGGGGAGAAGTTAAAAGATCAGAAGTATTACAACTCTTAGCACAACAACCCGACTTCATAATGTTTGATGAACCTGACTCGGGAGTTGACATCGAAAATGTGGAACTTTTGGCTGAAGAAGTGAACACTTTACTAGATAAAGATAAAAAACCGGGATTAAGAAAAAAATCTGGACTTTTAATAACTCATCTTGGCTACATACTCAATTTTGTAGCAGCGGACACCGCTCATGTACTTATGGATGGTAAAATAGCCTGTTCAGGAAATCCCAATGAAATTTTAGAAGACATTAGGAAAGAAGGATTTAAAGGATGTGTAGAATGTTGCAATCTGATACACTAAAAAAACAGGCTGAAAAAGCTAAAAAGAAGAAAGCTGCTTTAGGCAAAGATGTAGAATTGGAAAAATTTAAAGCAGAAGAAGCAGGCGAACATGAAAAAATGGAATCCCTAGAGGAACTTTCAGAAAAATATAAAAAAGATATTCTCAAAGTAGGAGTCCAACCAACGGGGGCAGGGAGAGCAGGTTCTTTCTTACAAATTGACCAATCCGGAGTGTGTAGTAACTGCAACACAGAATCCATAGAACTCATGAACATGAAAGATGCTCTTAAAAAGTATGATTGGGTAAACGATTATATGTGGAAGGCTGTCGCTATAGACACTGATAAATACACAGCTGAAACTGCCTTAAGAGAATCGGGAGGTTATTTTATAAGGTCGTTACCAGGTACAAAGGAAGTGTTCCCTATTCAGGCTTGTATGTTTATTGGTGGTTCAAACGTAGCTCAAACAGTCCATAATGTTATAATCGCCGAAGAAAACAGTGAATTACATATCATAACCGGTTGTACAACCGGATCAGATATCCAAAGAGCACTACATGTCGGAGTATCAGAATTTTACCTCAAAAAAGGCTCAAAGATCACATTCACCATGGTACATAATTGGGCAGAGGAAGTAGAAGTTCGGCCCCGTACTGGGATTATAATGGGAGATGATACCACTTATATTAGTAACTACATCCTTACCAGCCCAGTTAAGACAATTCAAACTTATCCAACTGCTTACTGTCAAGGAAAAAACTCAAGGGCTGTATTCCAATCCATATTGGGGGGTCAGAAAGAGTCTCTATTGGATTGTGGTTCTAGAGCTATTCTTACAGGTGATAATTCTAGTTCAGAGATGATTACTAGGGCTGTTTCAAAGGATAAATCCCAAATATACACTCGAGGACATCTGGCCGGCAAATCTCCAAATGTTAAAGGACATTTAGAGTGTATGGGACTAGTTTTATCGGATGATTCACTGATATACTCTGTTCCAGAGCTTGAAGGAAGTTCAAAGGATCTAGAATTATCCCATGAGGCAGCAGTGGGTAAAATAGCTGAAGAAGAAGTTTTATACTTAATGTCACGTGGTTTAACTGAAGATGAAGCTGCAAGCATGATTGTGCGGGGATTCCTAAGCTTGGACATCACCGGACTGCCACCAGAACTCGCGGCTGAAACCAAAAGAATGCTAGACTTGAGCTTGCAAGGTATGNNATATCCTATGTAAGTTTAAAATTTAAAGTAAAAGTTTTAAAGGAATAAATAAAATATTTTAAGTGGAGATTATTCCGAAATTATTATGAATTCACCTACTTTCTCCACTTTCCCAAATGGAACAAGTAAAGTATCTCCTTTTTTTTGGGCACCTTTAACATTTACATTTCTGCCTTTATCCACTTTTATGACTACATCAGTTATTTTACCAGTTTTTCCATTAATTATAAGTTCATCGAGCTCTCCTAATATTCGTGCATTATTTGTAGCCACTTGATATCCTTTAATTTCACTCCAAACTTTTTCTTCCCCTTT
>PMNN01000049.1 GCA_003161815.1 Methanobacterium sp.
TATGTTGATAATAATACAAAAACTGTCACTGGCAGTATCACTTTAGTTTCAAAATAATAAAAAACAAAAAATATATTATTATGAAAACTCTATTTTTTAAATATATATTTTGTTTTTATTTTTCGATCTTGATAACAATGTCTTAGAATAGAGAATTTAATAGAAAAAGATAATAATTAATTCAATTATTTAGTAAANNGATAACCTGTTCTGCCAGGATTTAGAGCGTATATTTTCCAAGTTCATTTTTGTTCTATTTATTTGAATACCTTTTTGTGGGCAGACATTTGCACAAGCACCACAAAGGATACAGAATCTAGGATCTATAGATGAATGACCTTCTAAAATGATTACAGCATTGCAAGGACATACATCTTGACATGCATGACAAGAATCTCCTTTACAAACCATGTCTTCATCATATGATACTTCACCTTCAAATGGTTTGATAACTGTTGCTGCTTTTACTGGACATATTTCCTGGCACCATCCACAGTTCACACAAGAATCTGGATTTAAAACTGTATTTCCATGGGTTTTGAATTCTTCAGGATTCAATTTAATATCCTGATATGCACATGAACTGCATACAGCTTTTATTGCATCGGTAGGGCATGCACGCTTACATACTAAACAATAAACACATTTGTCCTCATTTACTACAGTTTCAAAAGTTTCACGGCCTGTTTGTTTGACTTTTATAGCATCTCCAGGGCATAGCTCTTCACAGATCTTGCAGTTAATGCATTTTTCTTGATCAACATCGATCTCACCTAGAACCAGATTCTCCCTTTTAGGTAATGTTCTTGCTACTTTTATTGCATCTTGTGGACAAGCAGTTTCACAAGCTTTACAGTACACGCAAGCATCTGTATCAATTTCGGCATTTTTAATCCATTTTGGATACTCTTCCATCTCTTTTAAGTCTTGCTCGTTAATTTTAAATTCAAGTGCATCAAATGGACAGGCACTTGCACAAAGTCCGCATAGACAGCAATTATTTTTATCAATGTTTATGTAGTCCATATCTACTAATCCACGTGCTATTGGAAGTACTGGACCGTTTTTAATAGATTCGGTTGGGCATATACTTGCACATATTCCACAACCAACACATTTATCATTTTTATGGGTTAGAAAACGATTTTCTTCCCCTTCCCTTGTTATTGAATTCATTTTGTCTCCTCACCTAATTTTACATATTTATCATACCTTATTTATTGCTTGGTTGGGACAGTTCTGAATACATAAATCGCAGTCATCGCAATTTTCAGATATAAGAACTACATCACCTTCTTTTTCAATGAGAGCTCCTTGTTCACATAATTTAATACAAAGCCCTTCTCCGGGGCAATTATCTATTTTACCACATTTTCCTGTATCAATAGTTACTGGCACAATCTCACCTCTATATTTTATAGTACTATATCCACTTCTACGATAAGTACATATAAACATATCGATTTGATTATATAATATTAAACCTCAAAATTATGCTATGTTTTTCCTTAAAATTCTAAAATATCTATAAAATACGAATTTTATAGTCATATTTAATCTAAAAATTAAGAAAAACAATTATTAATGCACAAAAAAATTTACATTGAAATGTTATATGATTCAAGAGTTTTTTTATCTATTCACTTTTCCACCTGAATTAATGAAGAGACTAAAATTTCGATCTAAAATTATCCAAATAAGAGAAAAGATTACTTATTACGAAAATAAGACATAATTATAAGACAATTTATATCCTTGATTATTTTAAAAATTCTTTTGATTACAATCATTATAAAAAAAGGGAAAAATATATAAATTTATTCTTTTCCAACCATGATCTCAGTCGATTTTATTATTGCTGAGACAGTGTCTCCTTTTTTAAGATCGAGTTTTTCAACTGATTCTTTGGTTATTATGGCTGTAATAAGTTCCGGTGATTCAATTGTAATCTTAACATTGGCCATAACAGCCCCAACTTCCACATTTTCTATTTTACCTTCAAAAACATTCCTAGCACTAATCTTCATAATTCACCTCAGTTTTTATGCTACGAATTATTATATACCTTATCGTTTAAAAAATTATCTTATGCCTTAAATGGCTTTTCATATAATTTTATTCAAATTTCGGTGAAAAAACAATGAAAACGATTGAATTTAAGTCGATAGGTACTATCCATTCTCCATTCAATGATCTTGAAGGAATGCCTATACAACCAATTGGAGCCAAAGGAATTAAAGGTCAAATAAACCTTAAAAATGAATACAAAGATGGTTTAAAGGACCTTGAAGGATTTTCACATATAATACTTATTTATCATTTACATCTTTCGAAGGGCTATAAACTTGAGGTTAAACCATTTCTTGACACTGAAAAAAGAGGAATATTTGCTACAAGGGCTCCAAAACGACCAAATCCTATTGGAATGTCTGTAGTACATTTAGATAAAATTGAGGGTTCAACAATATTCATTTCAAATGTTGATATTGCCAATGGTACACCATTACTTGATATTAAACCTTATATTCCTCATTTTGATAAAGAAGAGGGTGATGAGGTGTGTATTGGTTGGTTTGAGGATAAATATCATGAAGCAGTTAATAAAAAGTCGGATAATAGGTATTCAGATTTTGAATGAGAATAAATAAAATTTAGAACTCTTCCATTTGGGAGAAATCCATCATAGTTTCCACTGCTTTAGCTTCCACATGAATATCTGCCTCTTTAATCGCGGCTATAGGATTTAAGCCTCCAGGTGTTACTATACCTGCGTGGTAACGCTCTACTATGGCATTGTAGATAAGTTCGCTTGGTTTCCCTACCTTCAAAATAGAGAATCCTGCATCCTCTATTTCTTTTAATATATCCATTGCATCGGGACGGGCGATATATGGTATTTCCTTTAAACTAGCTAATATCCTTCCATTATTTTTTATAGCGTCTAAAACAGAAGTCATACCTTTAGATAAGTATATTTCATGTGGATCTAATGAGGATCCACTATAAGCCGTTAGTTCTATAAATCGTGGTGTTTTGACATCGGTTTCCAGAATTCCCCCATATTGAGGTGCAGATGGTATACTGTTTTTGTTTAATATGCCATCGATAGTTAAACTGCAAACAGTGGCGATGCTGCTTTTACCTTTTTCAAGGTTTGGTATGGTTTGATAGTATTTACTTATACAGTATTCTGGTTTAGATGACATTACCTGGCCAAAAATATCCAATGCATCTTCCAAGTCTTCAGTTTTTACATGGGATATGTTGGATATAACGTTACCTTCATGAGTTTCAAGGTCGAAATCAACTTTATAGATAAGATTCCAGGCTTTGGAGAGAAGAAATTTAACTTTATTAGTGGTTTCAGGGCCGGTTGTTTTTAAAATAGGTTTTGGCTGAGTGATGCTTTTCATAGTTGAAAATTCTACTGTATTCTCGGCTAATTTTATATTAACTTGAAAACCAGCTTCTTTTGCAGCGCATAGTGGACTAATACCACCTACAACTGCTATACCCACCATGTCATCAACCACTTGAATTCCGAGGACGGATTCTCCACTTTCACCTATCTTCATCAATCCGGACACGCCGATTTTATTCATGTCCCGGAAGGTTTTAATGGCCTTTGACCGGGCGCTTTGAGGGATTAACCGAAAGTTCGCCGGTATAAGTCCATTTCCCTCCCGTGCTACCTGGAGAACTGATGTCATTTCATTATCAGTGAATGCTTCTAGAGGGGTCATTGAAGTTTTCTTATAAGCTATAAGTTCGGTGAATCTGATTGGAGTATATTCTTCAATTTTTACAAGGCCACCATACTGTGGAATAACTGGTATTCCTTCGTGGAGTAACATACCATCTATGGTGGTTCCGCAGATGGTATCCAATTTAACATAGTCATTTTCTTTGTTTTCACCTTGCTGTGTGTAGATTTTTATGAAGGGACTTACAGCTATACCTTTCCCAAAAATTTCCTTTATTATGTCTATGATTTCTTCATTGTAACGGAAGGTGGAAGTGTTCACCACTACGTTTCCCTTGGCGTTTTGAGGGTTGAGGGTGGTTTTATAGATCATATCCTCAAATTTGGAGAATATGAAGTCAACTTGATCATAAATGAGGCCTTTATCTAATTCTTTTAATCCTTTTTCGGTTATTTCCCTGCCAGCATATCCTTGACGCTCTGTGAAGCCTTTTTCATCTAGGATACGCATATGGTATCTTACGGCTCTTTCTCCAAGGTCGTAACCTTTTTTTCTGAGTTCTTCGGCGATGGTTTTGGCTCCGAGGATTTCCTCACGGTCTGCTAGAATTCTCAGAATCTCCATCATTTTACGATCGGTTTCTTCAGGCATTTATTCACTCAAGGAAAATATTTTTTTGACAAGTCTTATTAGAATAAGATTTTTTTTACTTAAAAAAAAATAATAAGGGAAGGCTCATTTTAGGGCCTTTAAATTTTCTAATTTACAAGATATGATAATATTTCTCAAGTTCCCAGGGGGTTACTTGTAGTCGGTATTCCTCGCATTCCTTCTTCTTCAGAGCGATGAATCTTTCGAAGCTGTGGGAACCGAGAGTTTCTTTAACGAGTTCGGAATTTTCAGTTCGGGCTATAGCTTCTTCTAAGGAACCTGGTAAAGCTTCAACTCCTTTGGCTTTTCTCTCTTCTTCAGTTAAGTTGTAGAGGTTTAATTCCATTGGGTCAGGCATATCATCTCCTTCTTCGATTCCTTTAAGTCCAGCTGTGAGCATGGCTGCTAGTTGTAGATAGGGGTTTCCAGATGGGTCGGGGCATCTTAATTCCATTCTAGTGGCAACTTCTTTTCCTGGCTGGTAGAGAGGCACACGAACCAGTGCGGAACGATTCCTTCTGGACCAGGCGATGTACACTGGTGCTTCGAAACCTGGTACAAGTCGTTTGAAAGAGTTAATCCAGGGGGCTAGTAAGGAAACTATTTCAGGTGAATACTTTAAAACTCCTCCAATGTAAGCTTTAGCATCATCAGAAAGATTGTATTCATCTTCTGCATCAAAGAAGGCGTTATTTTTTCCTTTGAATAAGGATTGGTGGACGTGCATTCCGGATCCATTTTCTCCGAATAGAGGTTTGGGCATGAAGGTGGCGTATAATCCATATTTAGTGGCGACTTCTTTAACGGTTAATCTGTAGGTTACCATGTTGTCAGCCATTTTAAGGGCATCATCGAATCTCATATCAATTTCATGTTGGGAGGGGGCCACTTCATGGTGAGAGTATTCAACTGCTATACCCATTTTTTTAAGTGATATAACTGTTTCTCTTCTTAAGTCAGAAGCCATATCTAATGGTGTGAGGTCGAAATATCCACCTTGATCTATGGGTTCAGGGCACTCAGGTGATGCAAAATAGAAGTATTCGAGTTCTGGTCCAACATAAAAGTGGTCAAAGCCCATTTTCTCCATTTTAGCTAGGGCTCTTCTTAGAATGTAACGAGGATCTCCTTCGTAGGGGGTTCCTCCAGGTTTAAGAACATCACAAATCATACGAGCTACTGCTTTTTCTTTGGGTCTCCATGGGAGAATATTGAAAGTGTTAGGGTCGGGCATGGCGATCATGTCGGATTCTTCAATATCCTGAAAACCAGTTATGCTTGATCCATCGAATCCCATACCCTGATTAAGTGCAGTTTCTAGTTCATCTTGGGTAATGGCGAAGCTTTTTAGTATACCATTAATGTCGGTGAACCATAACCGGATAAATTCTACATCATTTTCTTGTACTTGTTCTATTACTTCATCCTTGCTTGGCATATTTTCTTCAACTCCTAAAAAAATCTTAGAATATAATAAATTTATACCGGAAAGAAGTTTCCTTTTAATGATATATAAATGTTTTGAAATGGTTTTTATAAATATAATTATACGAAGAAATTAATTCCAAGAGATTTTTTTGAATCTAAACTGGAGATCAGTAAGAAATGATTAGAGAATTATGTTCAAGATAAATTCAGGAACTTATTATTTAAGGGAAAGTTAGAAAACCTATTATTGATGATTATAGCTACTATTGTCGTTTATATGGTAATTTAATTCTATTATATGAGACATTATTATATCCAATGATTTTATTTAGGAAATTAGGAGTCAAAAAAGAAATTTACAATCTTATCAGTGAAAAAAGGGATTGTTATCTAAAATCGTAAAATCTGATACATAGCTTTATAGTGTGATAGCAAAAATATTGAAATACTAATTTTTTCCTATATTTCTTATTATAAATAATTTAACCATATTTTTAATATTATAAATTCCGAAATACTGCAATCACGGCTTCAACATTCTCTCTTCGAAAATATTTTTAAACTATTTTAAGCCATAATATTTCTTTTTAACCCAAATTTTTGGGTATTTTAAATCATAGTGTTTTTAGATATTTGTCCTTTTTTTAATGTGATTTTACAATAATAAATTTACACATAAAAAGAACTATTTTACACTTGAAGTCCATGTCTAATTTAATTCTATTTTTTTATAAAAACTTATTAATATTAGGAATATTTTTAAACTAATATATATCAAAATCCGATATATCAAATTTTGATGTAATCTAAATTTTGGATACTACTTAACATTGGAGGAAAATAATCATGATTAGAATAATTCAGGGATTAAAATCTTACTATTCTGACAAAAAGAACAGAATCGTGCATATTGTAATGGGTATTTCATTATTAATTGCATCCGTATTTGATTCAATAAGTCCTTATCTACGTATAGGCCTTTTTGCAGGTGCTGTAGGTTTTAATTTGATAAGGATGAGGTATCAATGAACTAAAATTCCTCATTTAATTTATGAATATGGAAGCTTTTTTTTTAGCAATCAAAGTTCATTTAAAAAGAAAATTTTAACAAAACATCAATTGAGTCAAGAACGAAAAAGAAGGTATAGATCAACTTTTAAATGAGTTGATTTTAAGTGCCGGGGGCGGGATTCGAACCCGCGGCCTCACGGTATCCCAGATATAAAGTCAGAACACGTGCTTAGTACCCTATGAGCCGTGCGCTCTAACCAGCTGAGCCACCCCGGCATGGCTTATATGACATCAGATTTTATTTAACTTAAAGTTTTCTATACTATTGGTAGAGAAAGGGATACAATCATTTATAAATTATAATAATATTTTTAATGGTTGGGGTTTATATTATTACCACTTTATATGACAACATAACATAGGTAGGAAGGAATAATTGGTAGGTTTTTTTTTATACTTTAATATAAAAAAATAATTATTCAGTTCTAGGTTAGCTTCAAAATAATTTGAAGAAATTTGGAAGTGAAAGTAATACTATTTAAGGTAAAAATTAAATTAAAAAAATATTTGGTAAAAGAAGTAAATTATAGACTTTAAAATAGAAAAAAGGGTCTTGTAGACTTTATTGAAAATCCTTATTGTACCCTTAGCGGCACCTTAGCAAATTTTTTTATTTGAATATTTTTCCGGTAAAAGTATTACGTATACAATCAAAAACGAACCGATGTATTCGAAATAGAACCCAACTATAAAACAACTATTAATAAGATTTGCATCGCATATGCAAGGCTTATCTTAATCAAAATAATAAAAAGGATTTCGCAGAGATTACTTTAATTTTATTAATAGCTATCCTAAATATATTTAAAAAGTATACTTATAGAATTAATTTTTCAAATTTATGGTGAGAATTATGTCGAAAGAAGATGAACATATTATTGAAGCTCTTGGTAAAACACGTGTAATTATTAAAAATGGGATAGTCGTGGAGGTTGGCGAGCCAAAAATTGATTATTGCCCCATATTTGATAAGTACCGTGGAATTAAAAAACTTACACGTGAAAATGTAAAAGAAAATATTGAATTCCGGATAAAAGATTTTGGAATGTGCACCGAAAACAGAACCCTGAAAATGCGTGATTTTTTATCTTTTGGGGTTTCAGAAACATTAAGTACATTATTAGAGGATGAACTTATTGATTGCGCAGTTACAGTCAGTGAAGGTTGTGGAACGGTTATCATAACTGATCCAGAGCTTATGCAGGGCGTTGGGGGTAGGGTGTCGGGTTTAATTAGCACTACTCCTATTTTAGATATCATAGAATTTTTGGGAGAGGAAAATGTTCTTGATCTGGAAAATGCCGGGATAAATCAAGTTCAAGGAGTTTTAAAGGCAATTGATATGGGTTATAAGAGGATAGCAGTTACTGTTGTCTCTGCAGATGATGTAAAGAGAATTAGAGAAATTGAAACCGAGCATGAAGATGTTAAAATTTACATATTTGTGGCTCACGTTAGTGAGGTTTCTGAGGAAGATGCTGAGATTATTTTAGATTATGCAGATGTTGTAACCGGCTGTGCATCTAAATACATTCGAGATATAGGTATTGATCGAGGTTTCTTTAAAGTTGGGGATAGTATACCCATATTTGGAATATCGGAAGATGGAAAAAATTTTCTTAAAAGAAGAATAGATAAGATGGGTGGATTGAAAGAGAAGAGTGATGCAAAGATACCTAAACCCTTAATTTAAACAATAACTATTTTTTTTTAATCTAAACCAGCGAGTGCTCGTATTAGGGAGCTTTGTGTTACAAGTCCCACTAGATTTCCTTTTTTTACTACTGGAATTCTTTGATAACCTTTATCTGCCATTGTTTTTGTAATATCCATTATTGGAGTGTCCACGTCTGCAACTACTAGNNACTTTAAGTCCTAATGCTTCTCCTCCTGCAAGTAATATATCTCGATGTGTTATAATACCAACCAGTCTTTTAGATTCATTCACTACTGGTAGTCCTCCGATATTACATCTCATCATTTTAAGTTTGGCTGCTGCTATTAGATCTGTGGGTGAAGTTACGTGAACTTTCTCGATCATAATATCCTGAGCGCTTAGATCATCTATCATATTAATCAATTTTATCGGTTGAATATAAAAATTTATTCTACTCTTAATAGTAATATCTTTATTAATTTTATTAATATTATTCAATTAATTAAACTAAATAACTTTATTTAATCCTTTAATACCTAAATTTTGCAATCTTGTCTATAAAAATTGGATATTACCAGGAAAAAAAGGAAAAAAAATATGCAATTACTTGAAAAAAGTTCTTAAGTCGAATGGATTAACAAGATTTTCATCTATATATCCCATTTATAAACAGGACCCGATATTANNACCGAGAAGATTAAAAAAGAGCCTGAACTGGACATTTGCCCAGAAAAAAAGGAAAATCGATAAAAGGTTTAATAAATATTCTGATTTTTATAGCAAAATTTTTTAAATTTTTGGAGTTTCACCCTAAAATCTAAGTAAAATTAAGTCCATAATTTAAACTGCAAATAAACTATCAGATCAAGATTATTTCTAAAAAACTGTTAGAAAAGTGGGAGGTTCTTAAAAACATGTCA
>PMNN01000125.1 GCA_003161815.1 Methanobacterium sp.
AACTTCGTTTTGTTTCATAGGCTTTTTTACATTCCATCATCAATGAATCACCCCAGACCACAAAGCCATTGACATTAAAAAATAAAAGATTCAAAGCACACATTTTAACACAGGTTAAATCAATGTCTTGGCCAACAATAACCGCTTTATCCAGTTCTTCATTAGTCATAGTCTTAATCGCTTCAATCAGCAGTATGCCTGAACCGCAACAGGGATCCAGTATTCTACCTTTAGGATTAAGCATTTTAGCCATCATACCGGCAACATGACTTGGTGTGAAAAACTGCCCTCTAAATTTTGTGCTTTGGTTCCACTGCATATAGATTTGCCCTAAGATATCATCATTGGTCTTTTGCATTTCAATCTGTAAATCAGCAAAGGCTTTGGCGAAGTAGTCTATTTCCCGCTTGCCTATCTCGTTATCATTTTTATATTTTTTAACGATGTCTAAATAAGGCTCATCATCTCGCTGCATTGCAAAAAGCATTAAATCAAGCCAATCATTAAAAATATTGGAGGGGTTATAACCTTGACTTAGAATAGCTTCTAATGATTCTAATATCTCTGTCATACGCTAGCCTCCTTATCAACTAATAAATAACTCAAGATGGCATCCACGTCCTTAATGACCTGTAAGACGGCATTATATGGAGTTATTTTTAATTCTTTAGCATAGTTTTCAATGTAGCGATAGGAATTACCAAACTGTTTATCTAAGGTTTTTCCGACAATTCTACATAAGGCCTGCGCGGAGAGTTCAGCAATAATTTCTTGTAGTGGGTCTTGTTTTAACTTTATCTCCCCTTTGAGCTTATGGTCAGCTAAATGACATAGTTCATGAAAAAAGGTCTTCTCTTCCGGGGTGGCTAAGATTATAAGGCCGTTTTGAGGCTCATAACTGCCGTAATACGAGTCGTTTCCCTGAATTGCCTTAACTGATACCCCTAAGGCCTTGGCCCTCTCTATAAGCGGAAATTTGGGCAGAATTAGCTTTTGGTAATCCAGAACCTCCCCGTCAGTATCTTCGACCCTAAACACACTGCCGCAACAAAAACCTTTTAAAACAATTTTTTCTTCGGATGTGTCTTCAGACAGTTTTTTTTCAAAGGTTGGCACTAATATATCAAAGGCTGTTTTACCTTTGATAACATGACGATTAACCGAAAGCCATTGTTTATAGCCTCTGGCATCTTCGGTGTTATTAAAATACATCGTGAGTCTATTAAGTAAGCTCCAACTATTAGACGGAATATTAAATCTGGGAAACATAGAATAGTGGACTGCCTCTGGAATTGTGCCGTTTTTAAACTCATCTAAGAGTTTATTTAGAACTTCTTTAACGCGTGGTAACATATAATTATTTTCCTTTCTTTTAGCGAATTAGTTTTAAGAAACAAGAGAGTCGCTAGTCTCTCCAGTGTCTTCTAAAAATTCTTCAAAACCATTATTCCAGGTTCCGATTTCGTTATAGTATTTAATGTTATTATTTCTCTTAACCAGATCGGCAATTTCCTCAAGAGTAGCTTCTTTACGTTCCAGAAGTCTTCTGATGCAAAAAAGGCAATGACCGCAATTATTGGTCCAGTTACCTTCCTCATGGTCTTTAATCCATTTATTAATATGCTCTATGATTTCCTCTCGAGAATAAAGATATTTAGGCTTATGCCAACATCTCATATCCCACAGGTACTGTTCATAAAGAACTTCTCTAACGCAATACCAGCGAGTGTAGTCAGCTTCTTCAATTGTTTTCCAACGTTTATCTATTTCCGGAAATGAACTTTTGACCACAGGTATATTAACTTCGCTTGCCTTAGGTTCAGAAATGAATAAAGACTCTTGCATATGTTTATTGTTTACTTAGCGGATAATAAACACGCCAGACAGCCGCTAACCTGTCCAGCTTGCCAAAAGATAAGCAACGGGAGCCCGCCGAAGTCATAGGTGGAGATGAAGCCGAAAAAGGCTTCATACTACCTTGACTGAGGAAGGGCTGTTGCTAAACTTAAAAGGCACTGGACAGGTTGGTATGAAATTGTCAAAGGACAAGTAAAGAGTTAAGTCCAGCTTACTTTGGACTTAACACATAAACTCTATTTCCTTTCGGAGTCAACCAGATTGGATCACTGAGACGATAAAAGTCATGAAAACTCATAAAGCGGTAGCGTTCATTCGGTAGGTTTTTGCAATAGTGTTGGACCAGATTCTTAAGTAAGCCATTCACAAAATTAATATGATTAATAATATTTGGTTCCTTATATTGCTGAGGTCGTAAAAATACATCAAACCAAATATCTGTATAAACGAATAAGGCTGTAAAATGGCCAATGTTATGAGATTTTTTAAAGGCAATTTCCTGAAACATCTCTTCATACCTTTTTATTTTTTCATGAAAGACTCTATCTACGGTTTTNNCGCAAAAAAGCTAGAGCAATATCAAATTTCATGCTCTCATGCATTATATTGGCCGGCGATCTAGTATATTTCCGATATTTGTATTCATCGCTGCGGCCGATATAATCTGCGCCTTTTTTGGTTAGGCAATAAAAAACTTCCCGGGCTTTATTGGGCGGTCTGCCGATTGGTTCAATTTTTTCTATTAAGCCGTCTTGTAGATATGACTTAAATAACTTGCGGGTATATAAAAGTCCTCCTTTGAAA
>PMNN01000188.1 GCA_003161815.1 Methanobacterium sp.
GCATACAGAGCAAGTAGACTATCACCAACGGAGGCACTGCGCTATGAATAAATCGGAAAACATCATAGAGATCAAAGGCCTGAAAAAAAGCTATGATAATGGGAAAATAAAAGCATTAAACGGTATGGACTTGGAAGTGAAAGAGGGCGAATTCATATCCCTAATGGGACCATCCGGTTCCGGTAAATCCACTCTTCTTAACATGATTGGTGCACTTGATAGGGCAGATGAAGGTTTTATTAAGGTGGCGGGTATTGATCTTATGACGGCTAAGGATTTAAACAAGTTCAGGTCTCAGGAAATTGGCTTTGTTTTCCAGATGCATAATCTGATACCTAACCTTAGTGTTGTGGAGAATGTGGAAATCCCGATGTATGAAACTAAGTTATCCGGTAAGGAGATGAGGGAAAGAGCATTGGAGCTTTTAGAGTTAATGAATTTCAGTAATTTATCTGATATAATTAACCAGAATCCTACTAAACTCTCCGGTGGAGAAAGACAGAGAGTCGCCATTGCAAGAGCTTTAGTTAATCACCCGTCAATTGTATTAGCTGATGAACCTACAGGAGCATTAGATTCTAAAACGGGAGACACAATACTAAACATTTTGAAAGACCTGCATCAAAAAGAAAACGTGACTATCGTATTAGTAACCCATGAACCATATGTAGCTAACATGGCTGAACGTATTTTTAAAATGCTAGATGGGAAAATAGTGGAGGAAAAAAAGATATGATTAAATAATTAAATTTATTATTTTTTTTTAACAGATGTTTAAATTCAATAAATATAATACTATTATTAAGTAATTGATTAAAGTTTAAATAATGCTTTATTTAAATTGTTGAACTCACGTTTTTTTTCTTAAAATTTCATTTATGATTTAAATAGTGAATACTCATGAAATTAATGCTATGGTGGTTAATCCTTGGTACAAGAGGGGGATTAAATCGTGCTAAAATTATTAAGAAGTTGAAAGATCAACCTTATAATACTAATCAACTTGCTGAAGAATTGAATGTGAATTACAGGACAATTACACATCATATTAAAATTTTAGAAAATAGTAACATCATAAGTTCATTTGGAGAAAAATATGGTAAAATGTATTTTTTATCAGATGAAATGAAAAAAAACTACACTGAGTTTGAAGAAGTTTGGCAACAATTAAAGAACAAAAATAATAATTAATATAATTATTTTGGAGATTAAAAAATGGTATTAGAACTGTTAGGAGATGCAGGAATTAAATTAGCAGCCCAAATTGTAGGAATTGGAAATATTATTCTTATAATAGGATTACTTTATTATTACATTAAAAGTTACAGAGAAATAAAAATAGGATTCACATTAGGACTTATAATATTTGTTTCATTGTTAATGCTACAAAGCGTGTTTAGCCTTATCTCACCAATACCGGGTAATAACTTATCAATAAATACACACGTATTTGTAGGCAGTGTCATTGAATTCCTAGCTCTTACTATACTCTTAATAATAACATGGAAGTATTAAAAATTCACTTAGAATAAATTTATTTAGGGTCTTAGATTTTTTATGTTTCGGAGAGCTTTTGTAAATCTGTTTTTGAGTTGTAACCTAATGAAGATGCTGTCCAATCTATCAAAATTATTAGTAACCCAACAACAAGCCCACCTACAATAGCACCTACTATTCTACGACTTTTTGCACGTGTAAAATAAATAATAATCGCTAATAAAATCAAAGACCCTATAATCCCATAAACAGTGATCTGATCTGGTGTGATAGTGACCATTTTTCCTCCAATTAACACTTATGTATATTTCACCTTGCAAATTAAAAAAAATGTACGATTAAATTATATTATTAATACTCATCTTAATAATACTTCCTAAACGTAAAAACTTTGGTTTTACCTTAGCACCATATCATTTATTACAATATCTGGATGATGATATCTTATACGATTTTCAGTAGAATTCCCAATTTCTATTCCCTTTTGAGGACACCAATGGAAACAGGCTAAACATAAATCACAGTTACTGCCCCAAATGACATTTTGATCTACTTTAATATTGTTCTCAGGACAAATTTTTTGACATGTTCCACATTTATTACATTTTTCATTGACTAAGAATTTTTTATGAGTTCTATATATCTTTGTTGCAATAAATTGGGTTGTAAATCCTACTAATTTATCCTTAATAGTATTTTTTCCTTCAATTTCTTCTTCTGCTTGTTTTTTGATTATTTTTGATATTTTTTCTATTTTAATTTTTGATTTCTCTAATTTCTCTTTTTGTATTTGTGGATTATTCGTTAAATCTACTAAAATAACTGAATTACCCGGCATGGTCAATATAAATCCCGATGAGAGTTTTTGTTCCTTAGATTTTAAAATTTTATCTAAATTAAATAAAGTAAAACCAGGTCCACCATTGCAAGTGGCGATTGCAAAAATGTAAGGATTATTTTTAAATTCAATTTTATTTATAAATTTTTTTACAATTCTAGGAATATCCTGAAAATAAACAGGAAAAACAAATCCAACCACTTCATCATACACTTCTAATTTTTGCCCTACAAAATCAACCATATTACTGATATTATTATGACCAATTTGCTCTGCTATGCCCTAGCTACAGCAAGAGAATTTCCAGTGCCTGAAAAATAAAAAAGTTTAGCATCCAATTAAATCTCCCCTAAAATATATTTCCTTATTAATCATCATCAATTTTCAGTCTCCCCCATATGTTTAAGATCCTATTATTTTAAACTTCACATGGTCCTCGATTCTCAACATTTCATTAGTAATTTACAAAATCAAACGATATTTAGTAATTTTATCCAATAATTATTTAATTATGTCAGGAGGAAAATAGTAATATAATTTCCAAAAAGTAACTAATGAGGATATTTATATGAATTGTAAAATTAACGATAAATGTAACACTAGAATTGTATTTGAAATTATTGGGAGTAAATGGAATCTGATTATCATCTATAATCTAGGTGATCAAACTCTAAGATTCACTGAACTTCAAAAAAAAATGGGAAACATAAATTCAAAAACAATTACAAAACATCTTAGAGACCTTGAAAGGAATAAGATTATAAAAAGAGATACATATCCCGAAGTTCTTTCAAGAGTCGAATATTAATTAACCAATTATAAAAAAGCGTTTCTTCCAATTTTAGAGGATACAATTGAATGAGGATCTACGATAAAATAATCAGTATCCCTTCTTTTTCTTTAAATTATCATAAAAATCTTTATATGTTTTTTTAATATT
>PMNN01000069.1:0-912 GCA_003161815.1 Methanobacterium sp.
CTCCCACTCTTTTTGAACCCTTCAGATGGGATATATCATCTACGTCAAATTCAAAAAATTCTGGGCATAGTCCAATACAATTTCCGCAGGAAACACATTCATTTCGCATTATCATAACTTTATAACTAACCATTTTTCCACCATTCCATGTCAGTTTAATACTCTTAATAAATAACTGATATTTCATACTTTTATTAAGTAAAAAAAAAGATCTTTAAGATAAAATTATTTTTTTTTAGTTTAATTTGAGAAAAAAAATTTTTTTTAGATCATTTATTATTTAAACTAAATTTTAGATTATAAAATCTGTATTATTAGAATTTTAATTTTCAAATATATTAGGATAATGGTAATTTAACGCTTTTAATCCAGAAATCATAAATTGATTTCGTTATATCAATGAATTGTTGTAGGTTAAATGGCTTGGTTATATATGCGTTGACGTGGTTTTTGTAGGTTTCAATTATATCTTCTTCAGCATTTGAAGTAGTTAGAATTATAACGGGTATCATTTGTAGTTCAGGGTCAGTTTTGATTTCTTTTAGAACTTCTCNNTTTTTTAGGAAGATTAAGATCTAAAACTATTAATTGTGGTTTTATTGCATTAGAATAGTTATTTTCCCTGTTTAAAAGTTGTATGGCTTCTAATCCGTCTTTAGCAACAACAATATTAACCTGGGTTTCCAGATTTTTAAAAGCCTCAGTAATCAGTCCCACATCACCAGGATTATCCTCAACTAATAAAATATTCATTGAACTAGTTGTTCTAGTTTTAATAACTAACTATCCTCCCATATTTATCAAAAAAATATTGGAATTTTTTTTATTGACAATATATAGTATGTGATTTCATATAAAAATAGTTTCTGGTCTAAATAAATTGATTAGAGGATGAAATAAAATAAGTAATAT
>PMNN01000069.1:971-2594 GCA_003161815.1 Methanobacterium sp.
CCACTATTATAATAAAAATCCTTTCTAAAAAAACTCATAATTTATATTTTTAATTTATTGATAAATTATTTTTCAATGGTTTAATCATGGGAATGTTATTATTTTTATTTTCATTATACTGAATCCAGAATTGCTCTATGGATTTCAATACAGTTTCATAATCTTCCAATACAAATGGTTTAGTTATAANNTAGCTGAGCGTAACTTTTATGTTTATCAACATCCTCTTGAACTGTAGATGAAGATAATATTATAACAGGTATATTCCGTAGATTTTTATTCCCACTTATTTCCTCTAAAATCTCCCATCCACTCTTCTTAGGAAGATAAAGATCTAATATTATAAGATCTGGCTTGGGCACATTTTTATGAATACCTTCTTGATATATTATACCTAAAGCTTCTAATCCATTTGTTGCCACATTAATTTTATTAGATATCCTTGATTTTTTGAACACCTCCAAAATCAGGCGTACATCACCTGGATTATCCTCAACTAGTAGAATTTCAAGTGGAGTAAGATTATTATTTCTAATAGTTAATTACCTCTTAACTAGTTTGTATAATAAATGTAGTTCATGACAGTGTAATAGGTACTTGAGAATCACAAACACATATAAATTTTCGATTATTAAGTGAAAATAATCACTAATTATTCATTTAAATAAACAATTAAGTAATCCTGAATATTAAATAATTTCTAAAAAAGTTTTTACATAACAAATATTAATAAATAAATGACGTTTAATTTTGGTTAAGTTCGTTTTAAGCATCCAAAACGCTTTTTTTATTGAAATCTATGCAATGAAAAATGATTATTCCCGTATGAATGATGTTTTATTTAAGTTAATTATATCTTATAGTATTAAATATGATAAATTACATTTACGCTAATTTTCATATTTTCAAAAATAATTTAAAAAAAAACAAAATTATTAATTATTATTAAATAGGTGATTATTATGCTTGAAATGTTCAATGCAAAATCGGTAGCAGTAATAGGTGCCTCGGAGACTAAAGGTAAAATCNNGGATATGATTTAATGATATCTCTTTTAAAGTATTATAAAGGTGATATTGTCCCAGTTAATCCTAAAAGTAACACGGTATTTAGAATTCCCACTTATGCATCAATAAAAGATTATGGCTCAGTAGATCTTGCAGTTATAGCCATACCTGCCCATTTAGTTCCGGCAGCAGTTGAAGAATGTGCAGAAACTGGAATAAAAAATATTGTTGTTATATCCGCCGGATTTAAAGAGGTTAATAACGAAGGTGTCGAACTTGAGAATCAAATAGTGGATATTTGCAGCAAAAATGATATAAAACTGGTTGGACCAAACTGTTTGGGTATAATGAACACTTATAATAATATGAACGCATCTTTTGCATCTGATATCGCACATAAAGGTAAAATATCGTTCATGACTCAATCCGGAGCTATCATGGCTGCTATTCTCGATTATGCTGATAATAAAAACATAGGATTCTCCAGGATTGTTAGTCTTGGAAATAAAGCGGGAATTAACGAAAATGATTGTTTGGAAGACTTCATGGAAGATGATCACACCGGAGTCATAACTGCATATCTTGAAGGTATTGTTGATGGTCCTGGTTTTATAGA
>PMNN01000164.1 GCA_003161815.1 Methanobacterium sp.
TTATTTTTATTATTTTATTTTAATTACCTTTGGTGATTATAAATAGTTTTCTAAAAGTAGATAGATTAATAGTTAAAAAAAGTAGTGAATAAAAATAATCTTTGGGGAAATGTTAATTATCTGCTATTTTCTTTTCTCCAATTCCTTTAGAAGACTTGGATTATTTAAAATCTCATTTCTCTTCTCAATTTTCTCTTCCATCTCTCGCATCTGTTTTTTCATTGCTGCCATTTCGGCTTCCACTTGTTTAACCCGATCAGTGTCTCTGATAACTATTTTTTCATTTAATTTTAAATACTCAGATTCTAAGGCTTTCTGGTAAGATTTCTTTAATTTGTTATAAGCGTTCACATCCACGTATCTTTCAAGAACGTCGCCTGTCCGTTGTCCCATGAGGAATTTAATGTCTTTCCAATCTAATCCTGCTAAATATAGCTGGTTACTGTACCAGCTTCTTATCTTATGAGTTCTGAAGTAGCAATAGTCATTTTCATCCTTCCTATTATTGAATATCCTTTTATTAAGTCTATTTGTATAAACAGCAGCAGTAACTACATTTATTTCTAATTCATCAGATTTATATATATCCTTTCTCATATCAAGTGGTAATCTATCAGTCTCCTTTAAAAAAATAAAATCATCCTTGCTTAAATTATTATCCCTAGTTTCGAGTAGCTCTCCTATAGCTAATAAGCCTTCATAGCTGATGAATGTATAAAATCTGTTGCTTGTCTTCCTTCTCGTTAAATCAAGACAACTAAAGGTTATATTTTTATCCTTAACTTTCCTTATAGCTTCTTTCAAGGATAAATCCTCATCCTTACGAGCTACAGCTTTAATGAAATCTCCAATCTTCAAATGAAGCGTATCAGTT
This sequence comes from Methanobacterium sp., assembly GCA_003161815.1. Lineage (GTDB taxonomy): Archaea > Methanobacteriota > Methanobacteria > Methanobacteriales > Methanobacteriaceae > Methanobacterium_A. The sequence goes on from PMNN01000164.1 coordinate 875, forward strand.
ATTGCCAAACCAGTTTGGGATTGAACTATAAACACCGTCCTATATACTGGTTTAGCGTATTTTATAGCCCTTTTTATATCATCTTTCTTCAAATATTCCGTAGGTTCTCGGTCTTTTTTCTTACTTCCTAATTTTATATGGGGTATCGGAGTAATATGAAAATCTCTTAAAAAGGATTTAAAAATCCCCACATTTAGGGCTATTGTACTAGATTTCAGCCCCTTGTTTTCCATGTCAGATTTAAACATTTTTAAGGCTGTTAATATCCATTGGTCGAACTCAGGGACGTTATTCCTCAAGTCTTCTTTGCATATTTCCACTATTTCAGAAGGTAGCTTTTCGTTGGAGTTACAGAAGCCTTTAACTGCTTTAACGTATCCGTTTATTGTGCCAGATCTTAATTTCGTGTTATTTTCTAGAAATTCTTTAAATGCTTCATCTTTAAATATATCTTCCCTCTCATACATGTTGATCACTATGTAATATTTAAGGGTATACATTATATAAATAGATTTACGTTAAGAACAAAGCTATCTCCAATAACTTTACCTTTCATACATTTTTATAGATTTTAAGAGTTGTTAAATATTATTATATAAATAAAAAATTATATTATAGAAAAATGTAAAAGCATAATTTGTGTTGACTAAAAAATACTGATCAAAATAATTCTGTTTATTTTAATATAATAATCATATTCAAATTAGTTTTAGGAGAATTTTTTGAATGAATAAAGAGTTAAATGAAATCTTATCATCTTATACTGGTATAAAGGCTGATTTAATACCTATCCTTCAGGACATACAATATAATTTTGGATATTTACCAGAAGAAATGATGAAGGAAGTTTCACGTTTTATTGGAGTCCCTGAAAGTGAACTTTATGGAGTGGCAACATTTTACCAACAGTTTAGATTCACCCCTATAGGCCGCAAACATATCGTTGTGTGTGAAGGAACTGCATGTCATGTTAAAGGTGCTAATAAGATAATAGAAAGTATTGAAAGACATTTGAATATTAAAAAAGGGGAAGTCACTTTTGATCTTGAATATTCATTAGAGTCTGTAGGATGTTTAGGGTGCTGTGCTTTGGCACCATGTGCCATGGTTAATCAAGAAGTTAAATCTAACCTCACCTTGAAGGATATTAAAAAACTCTTCTCTAAAAGAGGAGAAATAATTGAAGATTCATAATATTGAAACAAAAGATAAAAACTATCAATCATCAAATCAAATAATAATCTAAATTTTAATGGTTTAAGGAGAGTAATTTAAGATGGTTAAATTAAACAGACAAAAAATTATTAACATTCTAGAAGGATATGATAAAGAAAATCTAACTATCGCTACTTTAGGCAGCCATACATCACTACATATACTGAAAGGAGCTAAAGAGGAAGGTTTCAATACGGCCATAGTTTGTGAAAAAGGAAGAGAAATCCCTTACCAAAGATTCAAAGTGGCTGATGAGTATATAATCGTTGATAAATTCAAAGACATTGTTAACAGTGAAGTTCAACAAAAACTGCGGGATATGAATAGTATAGTAATCCCTCATGGTTCATTTGTAGCTTATGCTGGGTTGGATAGTATTGAAAATGATTTTCATGTACCCATGTTTGGTAATAGGGACATATTACGTTGGGAGTCAGAGCGGGATCTGGAAAGTAAGTTGATGCATGAATCCGGAATCAGGACCCCAACCAAATATAAAAATCATTGGGATATCGATAAGCCAGTTATGGTGAAATTCCCCGGTGCTAGAGGGGGAAAAGGATATTTTGTAGCCTCCTCCACTAAAGAATTTGATGAAAAAATTGAAGTTATGCTGGAGAGAGGATGGATTGAACGGGATGACATTGAAAAAGCTCATATAGAAGAATATGTTTCTGGTTGCAATTACTGTATACACTTCTTTTATTCCGCTTTAAATGATGAAGTGGAAGTTTTAGGAATGGATAGTAGATATGAATCTAATATTGATGGTTTAGTCAGAATTCCAGCTAAAGATCAACTTGATATTGGATTAAACCCTTCTTATGTTATAACCGGAAATCATCCTGTAGTTATGAGGGAATCTTTGCTTCCTCAGGTGTTTGATGTCGGGGATAAATTAGTTGAATCTGCTAAGAAGTTAGTTCCACCAGGTATGAATGGACCCTTCTGTTTGCAGACTCTATGTACTGATGACCTAGAGATCATAGTATTTGAAATGAGCGCCCGTACGGATGGGGGCA
>PMNN01000073.1 GCA_003161815.1 Methanobacterium sp.
TTGGCTATTGTGGATAGCAATAGTAGTAATGTTAATTATAGGCATTATATCATTAATAACAGGATAAAATTCCAGTCAGAATAACCTTTAGATACTCAAAAAATCTCTTATTTTTTTTTAGGTGTATTAATCGTATTTATTGTATAAACCCACATCAAATGGGCTTAGTATTCATTAAAATTTTAATCATTTCTTTTTCAGATGAAGCGATAGTCTGTTGATGTAAGTAATCTTTTCGAACTGAAGATATAAACTTATTTTTTGCATAATCATCCTCCTGAAACATTATTCCATTATAATTGACATGCATGAGAATAAGACCTTCCGGAGGTGCTGGTTTAATTAAAAACTCTTTTTGAGGATCAAAATAATCACTAATTTCATCAGGCTCTAATTCTCCTTTAACTACACTTAAAAGTACAGTAACCATTTTTCTAATCATATTCCACAGGAAACTTTCACCAACCACATCCAAATATATTAATTCACCATCACTACTAACTTGAATCTCATGTATAGTTCTAACTGGATTTCTTTCACTTCTTTTACTGAAATTCTGGAAGTTATGAGTGCCTTTAAAGAAAGTTGCAGCTTTAATCATATTATCTAAATTAGAATCAGAAATACTATCATCATTTATCATTATATAACGATAATGCCTGCTTTCAGCATATCTAGTTTTAAAACGAAGAGGCACCCTAGCTTGAGCTAAAACTTGTATACTATTAGGTAACGCGTCATTAATTTGATTAATAATTACATCACCTTCAGTTAAGAATGATACCACATTTCCCAGGGCATGAACTCCTCGATCAGTTCGTCCGGCAATTCCAAACCCGCATCCTGCAACTTCATTTATTAAACCAATCTCCTTTAAAGCTGATAATAATTCTCCTTCCACAGTGCTTAAACCTGGTTGTCTCTGGAAACCATAAAAATCAGTGCCAATATAAGCAACTTTTAAAGCAACTCTTCTCATTTAAATAATTCACCTTCCCCTGAATGGAATAATAATGTATTTTCTATTATAAATGAATGAAAAAATTAATGTATGGAATAAACGTTGATAATTTATTTAAGTTTCACTGATTAATACAACTATTATATTCTGTTAATTGGAGGAATATTCTATTTTAATATAAATATTTATAATTAAACTACTGAAATTAAAATATTTGGTGGGAATAAAGAAAATGCGTCATTTTTGGGGATATCTAAGTGTAATAACAGCTACCATGCTATTTGGATTATGGAACACTTTCAGTAAAATTTTACTCAACTACCTAGACCCTCTCGCCATATCAGCCATGGTATACAGTATAGCCGGAGTATTCCTATTTTTAGTTTACTTCTCACCATTAAATGAAAAAATAATATCAAAATTAGATAAGGATTCAAAGTCAGAATCATTTATCACCCGGAAAGAATATGGTATACTAATTATTACAGCAATTTTAGGTGCATTTCTAGCTCCCTTCATCTATTTATATGGATTAAAACAAATAACAGCCGTTAACGCTTCATTACTCATGAACGTGGAAATACTCTTTGTCGTGATAATTGGTATATTCTTCCTTAAAGAACGATTCGTGAAACAGGATATTTTAGGATTCTTATTCATAATAACCGGAACAGTTTTCTTAGCCACCAATGGACAAATCACTAACTTTTCACCAGGACAAATCATAGGCACTCTACTCGTAGTCACCGCAGCATTCTTATGGAGTATTGACACTAGTCTAAGCAAATTCATAAGTAAAAAACGTGAATTACTATTAGTCAGTGCAATTAAATGCTCCATAGGTGGATTCTCCCTGCTCTTCCTATCCCTAATTCTAGGCCAAAACTTCGCACTACCCCTAAACCAATTACCCTACCTACTATTCATAGGTTTAATAATTGTTGGATTTTCATTCGTCCTCGTATATTTCGCTATAAAAAAAATCGGCTCCACACGAACCGGATCCCTCTTCTCACTCGCATCATTATTCGGAGCAATATTCGCATTCCTAATCCTAGGAGAATCATTCACATTCACCCAACTATTCTTCGGCTTCCTAATGCTATTAGGCGTTTATATATTCTATAAAAACGAGAGTAACTATGAAAATAATTCCTCAAATTAAAAAAAAATTAAAAACTGCCTTTTTTAAACGCGCTAAAATGATGAATATGACCTGACCTGTTAACCTTTTTTATATTCAAATTATTAATTGCACTTAATTAATTATTTAAATTTTTTTTATATGTTTAACTAATTTTTTACACAATTATTATTAATATCAAACGCCATATAATATATTGTGTTAACCTGTAATAGGGTAAAATAGAGTTAATCAGGAATAATTATTTTTCCTGTTTATATTTAAAAAAAGGAGATGAAAATATATGCCTAAAGTAATATGGNNATACCTGCAGATGATCCTGCAAGAGCTGCTAAATTTTATGAAGACGTATTTGGATGGAAAGTCGAGAAATGGGAAGGTCCCTTCGACTATTGGATGTTAACCACTGGCGAAGAAGGTGAACCAGGCATTGATGGTGCTATAATGCCTAGAGATATGGGTGCAATGGTTAGAGATACCATTGGCGTTGAATCATACGATGAATTTGCAAAAAAAATAGAAATGGAAGGCGGGAAGATGCTGACTGAAAAAATGGAAATTAAGGGAATGGGTATCATGGGATCATTCCAGGATACTGAAGGAAACATCTTCGCCATAATGGAACCTAAAATGTGATTAAACACATGAAAAAGGGATAATTAATAAAACAGAGGTCTCATTTTATGGCGAAAATTAATATTACAGCTGAACCTGGAAAACAAGTGATCATCATCAGGCACATTTTTGACGCGCCTCGTGAGCTCGT
>PMNN01000022.1 GCA_003161815.1 Methanobacterium sp.
AAACAAAATTTTCTTCTTATTTATTATCAGAAATCAAACTAATTTTAATGTTAAAAATCCAAATTAAAATAAATATTTATTTGAGTGATTATGATTCGCTGGATGCGAATATTAAAGCCAGGAATCTCGTGCTGAAAACCATAAAGTAAGGAGCAATTATTAATGGAATTATAATGATACCAATGAATAAAGTTAACGTAATCATAGATATGAACAATGTTATTATTCCTATTATCCATATTAAAATATAAAAAACGAGATACCTCCTCCAGTTGATCAAAAATATTCTTTGGAGTATTTCACGAAATTTAAAGGCAGCATTGAATTCTCCATCATATAATGCCATATTTGCTATGCCGATGATTTCCACAAACCCAATTAAGATGACTAAAATTATTTGAAGACTTGATCCTGTTAAAAGTCCCCATAAATATGGTGCTGAAATCAGTGAAGTAGTTATTAGAGAAGGTTGGCTAATAAATGGGGTTAATGCAATTATAATAATGGGAATAGCATAGATAATTGTTACCATTACTACTTTGATGCCGTCTATGAACATTTCCAACCATTCATTGAAAATTGGGAGTTCATCCGACCCTTTAAAGGCCGTTTTCAATACACGGAAGAGGTAACCTGCTGGTAAAAATCCTATTACTAAAAAAAAAGACAAGAATGGATTAGAAATCCCTATTAAAGCTATTAAAGATATGAAACCCAAAGCTATAATCTTTATCCAGTCCTCCGAGGAGTACTTCGCCGAATCCAAGATCATTTCTTCAATTTCCATTATTATATACCTCTGAATAATGTTTGAATTAAAAATATTTTTAGGTTTAAATCGATTGGAAAAAGATCGCCGGATTAAGAGATATTCTTATACATGCTTATTTTGGGATAGATGCAGATATAGTGTGGGATGTAATTAAAAAAAANNTCATTAATGTTTAAATCCTTTTTAATACTGCCAATATTAGTTTAACCGCGTTTTCTACGTCATCTAGACTAACCACACTTACTGGGGTGTGTATATACCTTGAAGCAGGTGATATAACTCCAGTAGGTATACCTTCCCTGGTGAGGTGAATGCTACTAGCGTCGGTGGTGCCACCATCGCTAACTTCTAATTGATAAGGAATCCCTTCCTCATCTGCGGTGGATATTAGAAGCTCTTTGACTTGCGGATGGGTTATAAGTCCTCTTCCACTAGCGTCGGTGAGTATGATGGCGGGTCCTTTACCAGCCTGTGCTGGTGCATCCTCTTCTTTTATTCCCGGATGATCACCAGAGATGGTGACATCTAATGCTAATGCCATATCAGGGTTTATTCTGAAGGCGCTGGTTTTAGCTCCTTTAAGACCCACTTCCTCTTGGACCGTTCCCACCCCATATATGGTGGCTTCACTTTCCACTTGTTTCATTACCTCTATGAGAATAGCACAGCCTACTCTGTTATCGAGTGCTTTACCCATGACTAATTTATTATCCAGTTCTTTGAATTCTTGTTGTATTATTATAGGGTCTCCAATGTTAACCTTTTCTAGGGCTTCTTTCTTACTTGAAGCTCCTATATCAATGAACATGTTCTCAAATTCAAGTATCTTTTTTCTCTCCTCTGCTTTCATCTTATGTGGTGGTTTAGAACCTATAACTCCAGTTATATTCCCTTTTACTGTTTGGATGTATACTGTTTGATTGAGGAGCATCTGATCATTTATTCCCCCAATTTTAGAGAATTTTATGAATCCTTTTTTATCTATGAATCTAACCATTAATCCAATTTCATCCATATGAGCAGCTAACATGACTTTTTTATTTCCAGGATTACCATTTTTTATCGCAATTAAGTTTCCCATGTTATCTACATTTATTTTATCAACATATTCATCTAATTCCTGAGTCATTAAATCTCGGACGTTACCTTCAAAACCAGATACTCCGGGAGTGTTTGAGAGTTTTTTTAGTAAATCTTTCATGTCTTTTCAATCCTCGAAAATTTTATTTTTCTCTAAATTAATTTTTTATAGGGATCTTATCAATATCAGTAAGCCTATTAAAATTATTACAATAGGTCCCGCCTCTTCTTGTATTAGAGTGAATGGTATAACACCTACATTAACTCCGTACCATATTATGCCGATTACTACTAATATGATGCCAACGTAAACTCCCCATTTATTAATACGTCTTTTACTCGTTTTCGAGGTGCTTTCAGGTCGACTGATATCCATATCATCATTCATATCAAATATTCTCCCTTTTAATTAACGATATTTTATCAAGATATATCCGAAGCATTTATAACAATAGTATAAACGTGTTTACTGGTCGTTACCGTATTACCTGATACAGTGTATCCTTGAGCGTTCATAGAGTTCATTACACTAGTCATTAAAGTAGAACTCTGCGTAGAGGTGATAGTATCCGAAAGAGTAATATTGATACCATAAGTGGTATAATTCATATACGTCTTGGTGACTCTTACAGGATGCATGGTAGAGTTTAATATAGATAATTGAGTGGTTCCATNNACAGTTGCAACCGTGTTCAATTCACTTTGATTTGATACTACAGTTGCGAAAACTAGCACAACCACTAGTATTAAACCCGCGAATAAAATTAATTCAACTGAAATTTGTGCTTTTTGATCCATTTATATCAAATCAATTCTTTATGTAAAGTCATCTATAATCTTTTTGTATTAATTATAACCTATTATAATTTTTAAGGATAAACATCACATTTTAAATCGTAAATTAACTCAACTTAATAAAAATATCTATAAGAATTAATTCTAATTAAACCCATATCCAATCATGTATAAATAAGAAGAATTCATATATAAAACCAATAATATATTAAGGACTATTAAGGTGGAGTGTAAACTTGGGATTTATGGGAGATGATCCACGAGGATTTATAATTTCTCTGGATTTATTATTTGCAATCATTCCTCTAACAATCGTATTAGGGATGGTATCAGCCGACATGGGCAATATCTTATACGATATAGAGGATGCAGTCTACCGAAGTTCAACCGACAGAGTAGCTGAAGACACTATGAACACCCTAGCAGATACATCAGGAGACCCCTATAATTGGGAACAAACCGGAACCGTGAATATAGTAGGATTAGCTAAATATGATACAAGCAAAGGAAAACCTATACCTGGTAATATCGATCCTAATAAACTCGCCCTCATAACTACTACTAACATACAGAATATAATTGGAAACAACAATTACGGATTTAATATTACAATCACTACCCCCAACGGTACCGTATTAAACCCTCTACTTGGAATTAATGCACCAAGTAATACAAAGGATATTGTCCGAGTTGATAAGGTTGTTCTATGCTCTAAACTTAACTCAGTAACATCCATAATTAGTCAAATTAAGTACAGTGGACAAACCAGAACTTACACTGTTCCATCCTTTTCAACTAGCAACTTCACTATTTCAAAGTATGATTACTATATATTATTCGTTAATACCGGAGGTAATGCTAATTCTAATGCCACTGTGACTATTAATTCTAATACAATAATTTTAAACAGCACTTCCATCTTCACTGCTCAAAATATAAACTCAACTATGCTCCAAACGAATTCATCCACCCCCAATACAGTAACTTTAAATGTCACTACAAGTAATATTGGTGATTCTATGGATTTCTACATAGTACAAGCACCTAAAAACACCGATAAAAATTATGTTAATTATAATAATGTGGTTCCCCAAAATTGTACTTTAACACTTTACCTGTGGACGACGTGATAAAAAATGATGGATGATAAAGGTTTCATATTTACAGCTGACGCAGCATTAGCTTTAATAGTAGTATTCGTATTCACAGGCTCCATTGTAACCTATACCATGCTACCCCTGTACCAAGGAGAAGACCATCAACATTTAGAATCATTAGCCGGTAGTGCATTAGATCAAATGGAACAAACCGGCATTCTAAGAATCTCGGCTATTGAATACTCGAATGGCTCACAAAGCCTTACAACACAGGCAACAAATGATTTAAATAATACCCTGAATTCATTAATACCATCGGGTATTGGTTACCGTTTAATAATAGGTACAAATCCACCGGTCACGATAACTAATAATAGAGGTTTAATCACATCTAATGACCAGGTTACTAAAGTTAAAGTAATATCCGGACCACAGGAAGGATGGGTGGGAAGATCTTATTATAAAGTGGAACAAGTTAACTTCACCACTGTGAATCAGACAACTGTCACTACTGTATGGAATTTCCATAACTGGCTGCAGAATTTTGCTCCTTGGAATAATGGTCTGAATACATATAAGTATTGGGGTGGAAGTAGTGGCAGTCCTCAAACTAACAACTATCCCATTACTTTTTATGTGCCTAGCTCGGGTACTATAAACAGTGCACAAGTATTAATTGGATCAGCTTTTCAAACTACTCACGGGGTGCCTTATGCTTACAACACTGATTTTTATTTGAATAATAATCGTATCTTAAGCATAAGCAATAAAAGCTTTAATTTAACCAATACCACAGTTTCTGCTAATAATTATATATATCAAAGTAGTAATGGATATTATATATTCAATTATTTAGGTAACATAAGTAGCAGTAATTTAAATATCGGCAATAATACTTTTTATCTTCAATACAATGCATCTCAATACAATGCTATGCCCTGGTTTTCAATCTTAGCTAATTACAGTACATCAATAAGTGTTCCTCAGGGAGTACTGTTTAATTCAACTCCATTTAATGATATTGCAGGAATAGGAAACCCCACTCTAGGTAAAAGCTATAATCCCAATACGGGAATAGTGACAAACACGACAGGACGTACCGTAACATGGGCAGCCCTTCAAACAAGTGATTATGATTTAAGCACTCCTTTTGAAATAACAAATTTGCCAGGTATATCCGCTGCATCTGCAGTTGGCACTATAGAAAATGTTACTTTACAAAATAATACTAATTTATATGATGCTTTTACAGTAGTAAATGCTTATGGTGGTGTTGATGGTGCATTGGTTCAGGTTAAAAATCCTGGAGGTACTTGGCAAACTGTATTCGCCTCATTTAATAATACGAATAGAAATGATGGGGGTTATGGTAATCTCCCGGGAATTATAACTTTACACGATTCAACTGATGACCCAAACTATAACGCTACAATGGATCCTCTTAGAAATGGAACTAATTTAGTTAGAATTATTATTTGGGACGATGCTGAAAGTGGTGATTATGATTTAGTGGGACTTAAAAATTGTTATACCCAAATTGCATACAACNNGCATACAGTCCCTTGCCTATTCAATGGGATACGTTTCCTTTTAATAGTTTTCAATATGATAGTTCCAGTTCGTCAATAACTTATACTGAAAGCAAAAATTTCGTTATAAACGGTAATGCTCAGAGCGCTTTACTTTTTGTCGGTGTAGGATTAAATACTCGGAGTATAACGATTAGTGTTAATAATAGCACTGCACATGAACAGCTTTACAGTGGATCAGTACCATATGTTTTAAATTTAACACAATATGATACATTAGGCATACTTACCAATGGTTCTTTACCTAAGTCTGGAAATTACACTCTTAATATAACTGTAACTCCTTCTAAAGGTTACGAATCCGGTGATATGTATAATGATGCTAATTCTCTTCCTGTTCCCTGGGCTAACAGTGCTGATGCTGATATCTATTCTGGTACTCGGATAGCTGTATTATATCCTCAATTCCTGCAGAATGAATGGGCAACTGGTTACGCATCTACGCCTGATGTTGCCAAAAATAATTCATATAATAATTTAACATCTATCCTTGACCAAACATTTGGTCAGGGTAAGTATGATACTAGTTTAATTAAAACTGAAGCTATTTATTCGGGTGATGTGCCTAATGCTATTCCTATAAGGTTGGAGTTATGGAAGCAATAAAAAATTAATTGGAGATAAGATGATTTAAGATGGATGATAAGGGTTTTGCTTTTACACCGTTGACTTTTCTGCTTTTAGTGCCGGTTATGATACTTGCTATTTCATATAATGGTATTATTAACGATGTTAACGCTATTTCAGCTATAGCTATAGGTGGTGATGTGACTATTACAGTTGCTAATAATATTATATCTGTGATAGATGAGGATACGGGAGATGCAGGGAGGAATTCTGCCCTTAATGCTGTGCAAACTGTTATTAATAATACTAGTATAAAAAGTGGTAATCAACCATTCTTCCCACAAACCGGATCAAATACTAGCACTAACAATATTACGAGCAGCACAGCAGGAATGATTAGTGGTAATATCACTAATACTTGTATAGCATTAGAGAATCAGACGGGAAGAACTATATACGTGAATAATATTCCTGTAGATAATAGCACGAGTTCAAGTAGTATAAAAAATTCATTGAATTTAACAATTTCACAAAGTGATCCTTATGGCTTTTACATTAACGTTAATAAAATAAATATTACAGTTGTTCAAAACGGTAGTCAAAACGTCACTTTTAACACACCAGCTAGAAATGTTTATGTTTCTATTATAAATTTGGAGGATCCTTATATTTGGGTGAATACTCATGAAAGAAATAGTTCAGTTATTTATAGTTACCCCTATTACACTAATAGTTATAGCTCAGGAGCTAGTGATTATCACTTCGCAGATAATCAATCTTCTGGTAGATTGGATTATCTATGGCAATGTTTTAACGGACCCAATGCATCTCTTATGGGGCCAAGTTCTTACTACTTCCCAGATCCTCATGGACTTTCCTTTTTTGATAGATTAGAGAATAAAACAAATTATAGTAGTACAAGTCCTACTTCGGCGCGGATGAGCACATTTATAATTTATGATGTTTTAAGTCAAGAGCACGGGAATAATCACGTTTCTATGCTGGATCATGAATATTTCAATAGTACTTTGATTCTGGGACTTAGTATAACCTCTAAAGGATCAACTGTTACAGTTCCAGGTTCAGGTACACCTTTCTATATTTCATCAACTTATGAAGGTTATCTTGGTCTTAGTCCTAATTATTAAGGAGATATCGTTTAATGTTTTTAGATGAGGATGGATCAGCGAGTGTGGAGTTCTTGTTCGTTACGCTTGTTGTTCTTATAATTATGGGTGGTTTTGTTAGTTTAGTGGCTAATGAGATGGGCCAGACATCGACTGGTAATCTTGCTCAGGCACGGATGACTGGGGAAACGACTGCTGAAACTATTAACACGGTTTATACTAATGGGATAGGTTACTCTGTTAATTTAACAGTTCCAAGTAATATGAATATTACTATTAATAATCCCAATGGGTATGTTACGGTTAACTCAGCTGGTCAAAGTGTGAGTGTCAAATTTATACCTTTGAATGTTCAGAATAAAACTTTAACTAGTGGTACTTATACAGTTACTAGTACTAATAATAGTGGTAGTTATCTTATTACATTTAATTAATGGTGATTTTATTATAGATTTAAGTGATTTACCGGATGGTTGGGAGAGGAAGGCTTTATTAATTATTGGAGTAGTTTTCATTATTTCAGTTATTTATGCATTCCATCCCTTCCAGGGTACAGCACCCAATGATACAGGGAACGATACAACACCTACTCAGACAGTAACGTATACTCATCCTAGTCAGCCTCAAGTTGTTAATAATTCAACTAACAAGTCAACTACAAATTTAACTGCTAATTTGACTGTGGATCAGGCTAAGAACATAGCGTTACAATCTAATCCGGGTTATGGTGTGGGGCAGCCTGTACAGGGTAGTGTTGTAGTTAATAGCACTAATCATAATGTTTGGATCATTCCTTTATCTTTAAATGGCAGGTCCAAAACCATATATATAGATATTAACACAGGGTTAATAGTACTTAATACATAAAAACAAGTAATTCAATATTTTTTTTTCAGAGGAAGGATCACAAATGGATACATTCATCGTCATATTAATGCTCGTATTATTTATATTTCTAATGGTTTTCGTATTCTCAATTGCGCTTTTAACACCCATAATTGGTAAAAAGAATTTATTATTTGTTTTATCTATAGGATTCGTGGTAGGATTGGTGGGTGGTGGATTTTTAATAACACCGTTATATAATGATGTTCCAGATATTGCTCGGTCAATTTATACTTGGAATGAAGGTGGCACAGAAATTATTAATGTTAATATTTCAACAGAGAATAATGTTGAGAGTTTCATAACTGATACTGAAAAATTGAAGGGAGTTAACAGTGTTCAAAGTAGTGCTGTAATTATAACGACAACTCCTTTTACTAATGACTGGGCTGATTCACTGCAAACACGTATACCTGAATCTAATCCAGGTATTGCTTCAGCTACAGTAATACCTAATGATACCATTATTTTAACTGTACAGAATAACAGTAACCCTACAACTATTACTAATAATTTGGATAATTGGTTAGATTTGGTTGATAATGTGAGTATAGTGACTAGTAACGTGATGGTTTCCGTTAATGTGA
>PMNN01000004.1 GCA_003161815.1 Methanobacterium sp.
GTGTTCAATGTAAAGATTTAAGGAACGGATGTTATCATTATCAATTAATTACACGTCAACTAGTCAGTACAGTGATTAATGATTTATAATAAGAATAAATCAAAAATTTACCATGAGAGAATAGTGGGTATCTATTAAAAAAAATAATTACCATAAAAATTTATATAGTAGAATTCATAATTATTTTGTTGGTAAATATTATAATATCTATTTCTGTTTAAGGGGGGAAGGAGCTTGGAGATTGGAGAACCTGAAGCCGTTCAAGTTGTGATTGACAAGGCTAATATTAAAAAATTTATTGACTCGGAATTTTTAGGGCTTTTTGATAAAGAATTCAAAGATATAATGGTAGTAAATCTTACCATTGTTGCCAAAACTGATGAAAATAAAGAAGATATGATAACATTTGCTCATCCCTTTCGAGAATTGGCAAAAAATGATAAATTAGTAATTGATGCTGATGAATCAAAAACTATTAAAACTTTATTANNGTAAAAACCAGAGTGATTATATGGTAATGGGTTTAGCATCTCGATTTGGCGGGTTTTATCACGATCCAAATGTAGATCAAGAAAAAATATTACTAGAAAGGAAACAAAAAATAAGAGAAAAAGGAAATTATTTAAAACCAATGGATTTCCCTATTATCAACGATTACAAAGAATCCAAACACATGCATCAAGATATGATTAGAAAAGAGATTATGAATACTACACCATTTACAGGATTGGTAGAAAAATTCCTTGAAGGACCCAGTGGAACTGAATTTTTTAAAAAATTTTTGAATGGGCCAGAGGGTAAAAAAATAATAGNNCGATTTGTTTGTGACATGTCTAGAGAAATAAATGATTTTGATGCTGAATCTGAAATAAAAACATTTTTGAGAGGACTTAAAGAACAAGGATTGGTTAGTGCTAATCTATTGGATATTATCATGGCCACCAATCTGCCTTCAGAACAAATTGAGAGAATAATGGACAGATTGAAAAGGGATTAAATGCCTGAAGAAAATAATCCAAAAATAAATGACTCTGATTTAAATAATAATGAAAACATTAAACTTCCCGTAATGAATGTTAATGGTGAAGAATTCATCCTATTACACACATTAGACAGAGTATGGAATTTTAAAGCAAGTGCTATTGAAAATAAACAAAGTGGCATAAAAGACGTTTTGGGAAATATGGAGGAAGTAAGAGGAGAAGGAAGTGTTAAATGTACACCAAAAAATGAAAACAATTTATCAGTCAACTTTTCTTTCATAGAAATTCCTGTCATAAAATTAAAAAATAATAAAAAATATATACATCTGTCTCATATTACTGATGCCTGGAAGTTTAGGGCAGAAAAAATAGATATGTCTCGTGCAAAGAAACCTAAAACTCCTGATCCTTCCCAACATAGATTAATGGAAGTACAAGCCAAAAAAAATGTTAAATGCAGGCCTCAAAAAACTTTCGATTTTGATAATTATAAAATTTAATTTACAACTTATAGACGAATAACATTAAATTATTGGAGAGTTCAATAATTAAAATTCAACGTTCTCTAAAAAGTTAACAATATCTTCAGTAATATCTCCTAATATAATTTTACCGTTAAACTCTTTTTTAATTCTATTTTCACGTTGTGTGTTCAACATATAAGCTGTTCCGAAAACTTTTTTTTCTTCGATTGTTGTGAATCTTTAAGATCCGTTTTGAAGCTAGAGATTAGTTCATTAGAAAATCCTAACTCCATTAGTTCTTGTATTTTCTTACTTTGATCCAAATAATCAAATTTCTTAATTCTTCTCCAGATCGATATCTATAAGGCATACTTGCCCCAGCACCTAAAATAAAAACAGTTGGTGTCACACTAATTTTCAAGACTGGCTCCCTCTTCCAAAATTTTTTCTAAGAAATACTGTATTATTGTAACATAATTGTTGCAGATCCTGTTTTTTTTTATGACTTTTTTTAATAAATCAATTTATTCCGGTCTTTCAGTCGGCAAATCCAAGGTTTTCAGAGTATTTTTCCGATTTGAAACTCTTTGATTTCTTTTATCATATTCATCTTCAATAAATTTTTGTAAAGAATTATTATACGGTTCAATTTCTTTATCCACATAATCCTTTTGGGTTTTTATATTTTCAAAAATCTGTTTACTTTCTCTTTCCACATAATTAGGATCATTTTTCCTTTCGATAACTTCAAAACATAAATCATGGTTGATTATGTATACTTCTTTTGACCAATTAAGTTTCGATCCTGGTGAAAATTTAAAGTATTCAGTATTTTCTCCATCAAAAGGTATTTTAAAAATATAATAATCAGTATCTCCTACCTCTTCTGTATTAACATACCTTTTACCAAAATTAATAGTAGGNNTTTTTAAATAAATTTTCAATTTCACGTTTTTTGGACTCTTTCTCATTATCCAATTGATTTGTCTCAAATATCTTAAATTTACAATAGGATTTTTTTAACATTTTTTTTACCCCTATTATTAAAAAATATTATGCTTATACTACTAAAACATTTCTTATATTCAAAAATTATATAATTTGTTTTACATTTGTTCTCGGAAGTTCGCAACTGCAAACCGTACCTACGTAATGGGTGCGGTATTTTTTTTATCTAAGAATAATAAAAAAAGTTATTTAGGAGTGTATTTAACACTCCTCCTTTCAATAATTCCTATTTCTCCGTTTTCAAGTTTAATAGTTTCTGTATTTCTTCCGATTTCTTTGAATGGAAATATTTTTTCAGCCATGGTTTTACAACTCCTTAATTATTGTATTATAAATAATACTATATAAAGGTTTAGTATTATTGATTCTGTTAGTTAAGTATGATAAAATAAAAAATAATAAAAATAATAGAAATTTAATTGTTAATCTGTAGTTACTTCACAGGTTAATATTAACCTATTCTTAAGTTTATAGATGAATATTCACCTATACTAATTTTTCAAATTAA
>PMNN01000034.1:0-139 GCA_003161815.1 Methanobacterium sp.
TTCACGGTTTTTATAGTGTTCTCAGCCACACTACCCATTAGTAACTTCTCTAAACCGGTTTTTCCATGGGTTCCTATTACCACTAGATCAGCACCCGTTTTTTCAACTATTTTAGGCATATCATGAGTAGGATCACCTA
>PMNN01000034.1:188-3948 GCA_003161815.1 Methanobacterium sp.
CAAAAAAAAATAAAATTTAAGCTCCCACCATCAACAGTCTTAAATCATCTAAATCTTTAAGATAATCAGCTTTGCAGCGTTTAATAAATTCATGGCATAATTCATGGGGTTCGCCATCCATCACTAGTTTTCCATCCTCTATCATTATAGCTCTAGTAGTGACTTCTTCAATAAAGTCTATATGGTGGCTAACCATTAAAATAGTGACGTTAAACTTTTTATTTATCCTTTTCAATGAATTTGAGACCATTCTAAGAGTAATAGGATCCAAATCCCCGAATGGTTCATCTAATATTAATATATCTGGCTGGGAGGCTAAGACTAAAGCTAGTGTAGCTCTAACTTTTTGACCCCCTGAAAGTTCATATGATCGGCGATTCAATAAAGCCATAGGGAGATCCAATGCCTCAAAAATAGGTTCTGCATATTCTTTAACTTTTGTATCAGGGAAACTGGGGAATAGAGCATCCAATGCTTTAGGTGAAAGACCAATCTGTTCTAATCGTATCTTCGCTTCATTCTCGGGTAGATCAGTGAGTTGATAAAGAATATCTAAAACTTTATCACTAATCCCAAGTTCTTCGGCTTTCTTTTTAGCTTCATATATCACCATTTCGCCTTTAACTCCAAGTCTATGTGCAATCTGATCTTTAATTGTAGCATAATGCATAAGAGCGAATTCTTGATGCATGAATCCCATTTTACGCCTCATCTTCATTCGTTGGATTCCCGGCTTATGCATATCCACCCAGTCCTGATTATACTTAAAGTAAACATCCCCTGAATCTGGAATATCTAATCCCGCCACCATTCTTAGAAGTACGGTTTTACCAGCTCCACTAAGACCTATTAAAGATATTATCTCTCCTTCATACACTTCAAAGTTAATATTCTCAATATTAAGTACATTTCCACCCTTTATGAGAGTGAATCTTTTATTTAAATCACAGGCTTTAATTACCTCATCTCCCACGTCTTTCGGGTCACGGAGGACTTCTCGTGGTTCCATGTCCTTAACAAATTTTTTTATAATATCTTTAGTTGATCCTTCATCTATGATCTTTCCCTTCTCCATGAGTAATAATCGATTTGAAAGGTAATTATGCAACTCAGGGAGATGTGATACTAAAATAACAGTCACTCCAAGTTCCTGGTTTGCTTTTTTAATCGCGTCTAAAATTTCCTGTTTGGACCGGGGACATGACATGGTGGCTGGTTCATCCAAAAGTAAAACTTTAGGTTTTTTTGCGAGTTGTCTAGCCATAATTAATCTCTGCTTCTCCCCACCACTAAGGACCGGAGCGAAATGATTTGCTTTATCCTCTAAACCCACTACTTTCAGGAGCTCTAAGGCTTCATCTCCAAATTCATCATCAGCAAATTGGAAATCAGTCAGTGATTCATCCCCATATTTTGTTCCGTTTAATCTTCTTACAATATTTTGAAATGCTGTTTCCGCCCATAAACCAAAGGATCTTTGGAGATGAATGGCGGTGACTTTCTTTAATTTGTAAAATTCGTGTGGGTCGGAGTCGTGTGAAACCTTAATATCATCTATTATAATATCTCCACTGTCAAATGCTTCAACACCTCGGAGTATTCTTAGGAGGCTGGTTTTGCCTGAACCACTAACTCCTATTATTCCCAATATCTCTCCTTTTTTCACTTTAAGATTAATATTATCTAAAGCCTTAACTTTGGCTCCATCCTTCATTTTATAAGTTTTAGATACGTTTTCAACAGTTATCATAGATTAACACCTAAATTTAGAATAATAGATTTATTTAAAGTGAATTATTTTATTATGATTATCATCTTCTAGATTTTTTTTTGAGATCTAGATTTCATTTTCTTTATATATATTTCATATGTTAAACATTAAGGGATATATTTTTATTAAATTATTTAGTTATTTGATAAAAATATCCTATATTTATGGAATAGCTCCAAAAAATTTATTATAACACGTTTAATACATTTAATAATAGATTAATTTAATACAAAATAATTATTAAACTTCTAAAACTAAAAAAAAATGGGTGATTAGAAAATGGCTGATAAGATGAGAGGATTACTTGTAGGAAGGATGCAACCAATTCATGACGGCCACATGGATGTAATAAAAAGGATATTGGGAGAAGTGGATGAAGTTATAATTTGTATAGGAAGTGCTCAGTTAAGTCACACTCTTAAAGACCCATTTACTGCTGGTGAGAGAACCATGATGATAAATAAAGCCCTCACTGAAAATGGAATTCCTGCTTCCAGTTATTACATCACACCCATACAGGATATATCCTGTAATTCATTGTGGGTGGCTCAAGTAGAGATGTTAACCCCTCCATTTGAAGTGGTTTACTCGGGGAATTCATTAGTTCAAAGATTGTTTATTGAAGCTGGTTATAAAGTAACCGATCCACCATTATTTAATCGGGAAAGTTACTCTGGAACAGAAGTTAGAAGAAGAATGTTAGTTGGAGAAGATTGGGAATCTTTGATCCCTAAATCAGTAATCAAAGTAATCGATGAAATAGAGGGTATTCCAAGATTAAAACACCTCTCTAAAAAAGGAACATGAAAATTGTTTATATAAATCATGAATTATTTTAAAATTAGATAGATTTTTTTTTAGGGGGTGATTGGTTCTGAAATTTATAAGGGACAGCGTCCATGGAGACCTTAATCTAAATGAATTAGAAGTTAAATTGATTGATTCGCCTCAAATTCAAAGATTAAGACGTATAAAACAGCTTGGATTCACTTATCTCGTTTACCCTGGTGCTAATCATTCGCGTTTTGAACATTCCATTGGAACTATGTATCTAGCATCCCGACTGGCGGATAATCTACAGTTAGATGATTACCAAAAGAGTATAGTCCGGGTGTGTGCTATATTACATGATTCTGGACACGGTCCATTCTCCCATGTCTCGGAAGGGTTTATGAGAACCCATGAAGAATTAACAACAGAACTAATAAAAAAATCTCAGTTAGCAGACATTTTATCCGTGAATTTTGATTTAAAAGAAATCCTAAAAACTGTTAGGGGTGAAGGTTCTCTAGGTCAGATAATATCTGGAGAATTGGATGTGGATCGGATGGATTACCTTCTACGGGATTCTCATTACACTGGAGTGGCATATGGTGTTATCGATGTGGAGAGACTCATTTATAATATGGAGCTTGAAGAACATTTAATGATTAAAAGAAAAGGAGTTCAAGCTGCAGAATCCATGTTATTAGCCCGTTACTTCATGTATCCTAGTGTTTATCAGCATCATACCACTAGAATCATAAACTCCATGTTCCGACGGTGCCTGAAGAAGCTTTTCGATGATGGAGTCGTGAATCCTAAACGTATTTATCATTATGATGATATTGATGTTATAGCCGCGGCTAGGTCACAGGAAGGTTATGTGCATGATATGATCCGGCGAATGGATAATCGGGATTTATTTAAAACAGTTAATTCCATTGGAATGGATGAAATCAGTGATCATGAAACTCTATTTAAAATGACTGAATCGGAAATAAGGAGAATTGAATTAGAGATTTCTGAAGATTTAAATGTTCATGAGGATAATATTATATTAGATATTCCTGAATATCCCTCCTTTGATGAAATGAGTACTATAGTATCTTTGAATGGTAATAAAGTGAAGTTAGGCAATATCTCTATACTGGTGAATGCGCTTAAGGGAGCACGCTTTAAACATGCCGATATATGCATTTATCTTCCAGAAGAAGACGCTGATAAAGC
>PMNN01000102.1 GCA_003161815.1 Methanobacterium sp.
CATTTTAAAAAAAATAAGAATAAATAGGGAACTAATAAATGAATAATCACTTGAAGCTATTTTAAAATTTTTTAGTTTTCTTGGAAGAATTTTTTGGTCATCATTTCCTCCAGATTAGTTACAATACGTCCTAAGTCCGGAGCGGGAATGCTTACCACTATTTCATCTGGTTTTATATTCGTAAAAGTTCTTGATCCTACATCAGCAAAACCGTATGTAACTTTCCCTGTTAGGTAGGGTTTAGAAGCCATAGTGCAGCATATAGGACCTATGCCTGCACCCAGGCCTTCGGCGCCTGAATCATAAGCATTGGCGTGAAGTAAGTTCATTCCCTGTTTTGCTTCACATACAATGAATATCACGTCAGGTTCGAAATCTGCCTGGGTTAATGGTGCAAAGATTACTGCATGGAATATTCCCGGTTCTATTGCAGGATTATTTGTCCCAGCACGTTGAAAAGCTGGTACACTCTTAAAAACTCCCCGTGGTATAAGGAAGGAACCGCTCCGCATGGTAGCGTTTAATTCCTGAGGATCCTTCATGCCAGAATATCTCATACCACCACCACATTCCTCCTCTTCCACGGTTGAATAGAATATTTCACCATTCATGGCTTTCCCTAGCTTTGCGCAGAACCTTGATTTCCCAATTTCCTTTTCAATATTCCTTGGCTCCTTAACTGACCATTTAATAGCCACAGGAGTATGCTCAAGCCCTAAAATATCCATTAACTTCTGCCCTAATTCTTGATACATGATTTTACCTCGTTTTACGATTTTTTTTAAAAACTAAATATTTATATACCTCTTTTAGTAACTATAAATTTTTATTTACAAAATCACCTTTTCACTTATTTACCTTATTCCGACTGTATAAATTTATAAAGCATAGTACTCATTTGCGCATACGAACATGGGATGTTATGTAGACTGGTGAATTAAGATTGTGCAAAAGTTTCATTCCACCATAGGCGTTCACAATCGTAGGAGATGCTCCGCATTACCATGTGCGATCCGCTTTTTATCGGCGGTGCTCACTGGGAGTTGATCTAAAAAGGTTTTTGCTTGTGCCATCGAGCCGTAGGGATAGTCGGCTGAGAACATGATTCGGTCGGCGCCGACTTGAAGTAACAGGTCAAGGAATGTTTGAGTCCAGTTAAAGCCGCTGAAAGTGTAATGAATATTCTCTTGGAGATAAGCGCCTACAGAGCGTTCCAACTTCGTCATTTCTTTGGGTAAAGCACGATCAAGTCGGGGCAGCATGAATGGTAGAGCTTCACCCATGTGGCCGATTATCATCTGTAAATTCGGGTATTGGTCGAATACTCCGCTCAGGATGATGCGTAAGATATGTGTCGCGGTTTCAATGTGCCAACCCCACCCTGCAGCTGCGAACTGAGCTGTCACCTGAGGTGAGTAGTTTCCAGCATAAGAGGCTTTGATTACGGGTTTTGGTGGCGGTGTGGGGTGGAGGTAGAGTGGGACTTTTAATGCTTCTGCACGTTCCAGAATTGGCCAGAAGAACTCATCATCCAAATAACGACCCCCGATGTGGCCGTTAATTACTCCGCCCTTGAAATCATATTCCTTGACTATGCGCTCCAATTCATCGGCGGCGGTGTCTGGAGCTGCAGTTGGTAAAGTAGCGAATCCGGCCAAGCGAGTGGGATGTTTTTGCACTGCATCGGCGAGATAATCATTTGCATCTAATGCGAGGTCCACTGCCGTGGATGCGTCGAGTTGCTCCACCCCGGGAGATGTTAATGACAGTACCTGCACATCGATACCTGCCTTATCCATCTCCTTGATTCTGCCATCACCTATATCTTTCAGCTGATCTATAGGTAAGATATAACCTCCTGTCTGCTGAGGATGCATCTGAGCTGCTTGTGCTTGAGTTTTAAGCTGATGACCCGGACCATCCAGGAATGATGGGGTTGTGTAATGCTCTTCTAACGTGATGGTGCGAATCTTATTTGGATTTCCTACTCGAGGTGATGTTTTAAATTCCTGCTTTTCCATTTAATATATTCCTCCTAAATCACGAATTTCATACATAACGAAAAGTTATTTGTTATATTATATAACTAATAACTTATAAACTGTTATGTATAGAAATGTTTATATGTAAATAGTTATATAACATAACTATGGGTGGATCAAATAAAGAATTTAACCACTCATAAAAAAAATGGAATTGGTGATAGAAAATGTATGATGAAACTAGTAATAAATGTGATACTTCTAAAAGTGAGCATATGAAAAAAGAATACGGTCATAAAATGCATGATGAAATGAAATGGGGACATAAACCTGATGAAATGCATAGAAAATTAATAATGAAAAAAATATTCATTAAAAAAATTATGGCTCATTTATCCGAAGATGATAAAAAGAAACTTTTAGTTAAAAAATTAGAGATTAAAATAACTGCTGCAAAACAGAGAGTTGAACTGCTAAAAGAGAAACAAAAAATTGTAGCTACCAAAATGGATATGAAAGCAGACCTAGCAGAACAAAAAATTGAACTGCTTAAAATGGTCCACGATATGTTAAAAGAATAAATTTAATACAACCAGACTAATAAATCCGTTTTTTTTAACAGATTGATTAGACTCATAACATATTTTTTTTGGGGCTCTTATTTATTGGAGAATAAAATCAATACTATTAATAATTTCGATAAATTATTTTTTTTTACAATTAGTAGGTAATCAATATTTTTAATGGGTGAATTAAGATGGATGAGGAAAGATTGAACAAAATGGTGGATGATTTGTATCTTTTTTTCCCTTTGTTTCGTAGAAAACTTTTTAAACATAAAAAAAATTTAAAACAAAAGAAAATTCCACATTCTTATTATCATATATTAAAAGTGTTGAAGAAGAGTGGTGAACTGCCTATGTCTGAAATCAGCAGGTCAGTTTACATATCAAAATCAAATATGACATCNNTAAACTTGTTGAAGACGGATTAGTGGAACGATTACCAAATAAAAACGATCGAAGAATAATCGACATATCCCTCACAGATAAAGGAAATGATCTCTTAAGGAACTGGAGAAAACATTCCAATAATGAGATAAAAATGAACTTATCCCTTCTATCTAATGAAGACCTGGAGAAATTCTACGAATCGGTAGAAAACATCAAAAATATCCTCTTAAAAATAGGTGAATGATTAAAAATATATAACGTGATTCTGGTTGATGTCGGTTTACCCGGTGGATTATCGGATATTCAAAAAGAGATAAGTAAGGCTGGTGTTTCATTTGATAAACTTGATACTATAATTATAACTCATCAGGATATGGATCATATTGGTGGATTGCCTGATATTTTAAGAGAATCAGATCATAAAATCAAAGTCCTAGCACATGAACATGATAAGCCATATATTCAGGGTGAGAAGAGGTTGAACAAAATAACACCAGAACGTAGGGAACAACTTGAAGAACAACTAAAATCCATGCCTGAGGAGCAGCGTAACGCAATGCAGAAATTGTTCCAAAATCCACCTACAGCTAAAGTAGATGAGACTGTAAAAGACGAGGTTGAATTACCATACTGTGGTGGTATCCGTATTATCCACACACCAGGTCATACTCCGGGTCATATTGTTTTGTATCTTAAACGAAGCAAGATTCTTGTAGCTGGTGACTTGTTAAATATCTTAGATGGTGAATTGGTTGGGCCGAATCCACTGCATACTCCTGATATGGATTCAG
>PMNN01000232.1 GCA_003161815.1 Methanobacterium sp.
TGGTTCCTGGTGAATTCATACCAGTTTAAAAAATCTTTTCTAGGAATTATAAGCAATTCCTTCTGTTTTAGCTTCTTATTATTCTTTAAATCCTCTTTTTTCAACGTTTTCATATCTGTCATAATATCTCTCTCCTCAGGGTGGATCCTTATGGATCTTAACCATAACGAGGATTTTCCAAGAGAGCATTTGAGAAGTAAAAAAAAAAATAATAAATATGGCGGCCGGGGACGCCATTTTTAAAAAAGTATTACCTATGGTGTTTATTGGAGTATTCAAATGTAAAATATGGATAACTGTACAGATTGATAAATCCTGAAATAAAACGAGCTAGAGTATTGAAAGATTTAAAATCATTAGTTGATTAAGGAATTCTCTCCGTTTGCTGAATCCTAAAAAAATTGAGGGGGTTAAAAATATTTTATCTAAACTTAATTCTTTTATTAATGTTTGTTAATCTTTTCAGAAATTTTAAACTAAAAAATTATCATTTCTTAATTAATAGAAATGGTAATTAGTTTTTTTTGGAAAAAAATTTATAGTGTATTAGTTATTAATAATGATAGGATGTTTAAACTTAATTTAGATTTTATGGGTAAATTTAATTTGATATTTATCTTGTTTTTAATTTTATATTTATTGCTTGGTGTTTATCTTTTAAAATATTATCAATATGATCCTATTAGTAGAGATTTAATCAGTATAATGTCGATTGGCAGAATATATGCTGCTGGGAATTTTAATTATGCTATTAATGGATACTGGGGGCCATTGTTTTCTTGGTTGATGATTCCATTCCTTATTTATAAATCGACACCTCAATTCGCTTTATATTCAACTAAATTATTGGCTTTGATCATTGGGTTTTTCACCATGGTGGGTTTTAGATTTTTATCTTACCGATTTGAAATAGGAGAAAGCATTAGAGCCTCCATTCTTTTTTCATCTATTTTCATCATTCTGTACTTCGCTCTTCGTTTTAATCCAGTGGATTTATTATTAGCCTGTTTTTTAGTTTATTATCTTTATTTTATATTCAACCCTAATTATTCCCATTATTGGTACAGTGGATTGATTTGTGGTTTTTTAGGTGCCTTAGCATTTTTAACTAAAAGCTTTGCTCTTCCATTTTTTATTTTACACTTTATTTTATTCAACCGTTTACATTATTTAAAGAACTTAGAGGTGAGGAGGGGAGTAATAAAGAATTTGTTTATTGGTTTTGCAGTATTCTTTATTATATCCGGATTGTGGACTGGTATTATTAGTGAGAAATATAATTATTTAACCTTCGGAACTTCGGGGAAATATAATTTTGAAGAGATAGGTCCCATCCAACAACAATTGGGAAGCCCAATATGGCATGGTTTCCTGAAACCTTCCAATGAAATGGCAGTTAGCGCCTGGGAAGATCCTACATATCTTATTATGAGTTCATGGAATCCTTTAAACTCCTGGGCATTGTTTAATTATGAATTGAACATAATTCGGGGTAATATTATGAAAACTTTAGGATTCTTATATGCATTCACTATTTTAAGCTTGTTCATACTTCTAATATATTTTATATTACTCATACGGCCATTTAAAAAATTGATTTCAAATGACAATATGATAATTTACCCATTATTAACTATAATTGTATATATTGCAATCTACATCCCTATTTTTGTTGAATTCAGATATTTCTTTATAGTTTATTTTTTGTTAATATTAATGGGTGGTTATCTACTCCAGCAACTATTTAACAATCAATTTTTCACCAGAACCAGAAAATACATGTTATTATCCCTGTTCATAATTTCCTTACTAGTTTTACCTGCAACATCTTTAATCCAAGATAAAGACAGTGGAAAAGGTACTTATGAACTTGCTAATACTATAANNACTTATGAACTTGCCAACACTATAAACAGCCAATATAATATTCATGGGAACATAGCCTCGAATAATGGATATATAGCGTCTATGTTCTTAACATATCTCTGGAATTCACATTACTATGGCACTGGCACATCTTTGAACAACTGGAATTCCATGAGTAATCCTGAATTAGAAAATAATCTCACAACATATAATATAGACTATTACCTGGTTTGGGGAGATTCAAATAATAATTCACTTGTATTATCAAAATATAAAGAAATAACTGATGGTAAAATAAAGGATCTCAAGATTTATTCTATAAAAGAGGAATCACATAATTAAAATAATCTCAATGGCTGTAAAGCCCATTTTAATTCATTTGAATCATTAAATTCAAAATTATTATATGAATTAAGAGATATAATAAAGTAAAATATTCATGATGAATAGAATTTTAGCAACTGTTTTATGAAATATTCTAGATACTATGAAAATTAAAATTTTGAATTTTCAACCCGTAAATATTTTTATAATCATCGGTTTGATATATGGGCTGGCTTCTTTATTTATTACACCTCCATTTTTCGTGGTACCTGATGAAGCTACACATTTTTATAAAGCTTATGGTTTAAGTGAAGGCTACTTAATACCAGAGAAGATAGGAAATGAAGCAGGAGTTGTTATTCCAGAATATACATTGGATACTATATCAGCGTCTTTTAATCAAAAGATAAATTTTGAGGATGTAATAACTTCTAAAGTTAACATTAATGTGAATAGGAATTCTGAAAAATTTGTAGTTTTGTCTAGATTTGCTGTAGTTACTTATCCGCCGGTTCCTTATATGGTGTCTGCGTTAGCCATAAAGTTAGGTGTCTTCTTTGATTTATCACCTTTTGTATTAATGTATATGGCTCGGTTTGCTAATTTTCTTATATGGTTTTTTTTAGTGTATTTGGCTATTAAAATTATTCCTGTACACAAATGGGTTCTTTTAATGATAGCCTTAATGCCGATGACTATTTTTGAAGCGGCATCCGTTTCAGCGGACAGTTTCACCATTGGCTTGTCATTTCTGTTTATAGCTTATATATTAAGATTAGCGTTAGACAATCATAATTTTACGAAAACAGATTTTTTAATCATATTTGCTTTAGGGATCTTACTAGCGTTAACAAAATCCATTTATGTTCTCATACTCTTTTTATTCCTATTGATACCGGCGGGTAAGTTTCCAAATCATAAAAAGAAGTATACTATTTTTTCCATTATTTTCATTCCAATTAGTTTAATAAGTGTTTTTTGGATGTTTCTAACTAACAATTTATATAAGCCCTATATTGCTAATTGGTCGCTAAACGCACAAATGGCTTTTGTATTGAATCATCCTTTTAACTATTTGGTATTACTTACAAAAACGTTTATAAGTTATTGGGTTAATTATTTAGCATCTTTTGTGGGTTTTTTATTTTTACCTTTTTCNNCTTTTTCCTTTTACCTTTTTCCTTAGCATTAGTATATTTTTTAATACTAATTTTTGTTGCTATACTCGATAAAAATGAATTTAAATTTAGTTTAGGGCATAAATTGGTTAGTTTAATAATTGTTTTATCGTCTGTTTTTGTTATAATGACTTTTGATTACTTGACATGGAATCCGATTGGAAATAATTTTATAATTGGAGTGCAAGGTAGATATTTCATTCCTATTGCTCCAATTTTATTATTATTACTTTATAATAAACAGGAATATATTCCAATTATTAATAGAAATTTTCCTTTAAAAATAAATAATATTTATAAATTAATAATAATAGCAACTATTGTTATTACATTATCTTTCACGC
>PMNN01000155.1:0-151 GCA_003161815.1 Methanobacterium sp.
TTTTTCTTTTCCATTTTTCCACGATTGATATTTTGTTTTATTTGAACTAAAATAATTTTTTAATGGAATTGACGTTTATAAGATAAATTATAGTAAAAATTTGGATTATGGGCAAAAAAGGAAAAAATATGAATAAATCAGTTAAACTATG
>PMNN01000155.1:204-2573 GCA_003161815.1 Methanobacterium sp.
AGATGAGTCTTTGCAAAGAAGGATGGCTACTCCCCATCTTTTTACTCCATTTTTCGATGACAAAATCCAGTGAAACTTCTTTAGTGCCATGTATAAGATTATCTGCATGAGCCACTATTTTCTCTTCCAATGTGATTGGTAAATAATCACGAGGGGGTAAATTCAGCATAATAGCCTCTTCTTTTGGTATACCCGCGCCTATGTGTCTTTCTGTAATTTTNNATCATGTAAAATAGCCCCAGCTTCCACTTGATCTGGATTAACTTCAAAATCTTTGGATATTGCTTTAGCCTTCTTTAAAACAGCCTTTGAGTGTTTCATTATATGTGGAGAACATTTAAAATCTTTTAATATAGTTAGATTCAAATATTCGACCTCAAAAAAAATATTTAATTAAAAAAAGTAGAATAAGTGATTTAGTCAATTTTTTTCTTAAGTTCTTTTAACTCGGTAATTATAGCTGAGTTATCCTGATATTCGAGTGCTGCTCCACATTCTCCGCAGGTGAAGTTATTCTCAGATGCTTCTTCGAAGTTGTATCTGTGATCG
Source organism: Methanobacterium sp. (assembly GCA_003161815.1). Classification (GTDB taxonomy): domain Archaea; phylum Methanobacteriota; class Methanobacteria; order Methanobacteriales; family Methanobacteriaceae; genus Methanobacterium_A. The sequence goes on from PMNN01000155.1 coordinate 754, forward strand.
TTGCTTTTACATAAAAAGAACATATTTTCTTCTTCGTATTCCAATGATTCATTGAGATCTCTGGATATTTTCTCATAATTTTTATCTAGAATATCAGATATCTTTTTTTCTTCAAATTTCCAACTGTAAGTGTACCATTGGGTTTCAGGATCTTTACTTCTTTTGTAACTGGCAACTCCAGCATCATATAATTTGTAAAGTACCCTCCTTACTATATTAAGTCTTATTTCTGTTTCCTCTGCTATTTCTTCATCAGTGGTTTTACCTTCAAGCATACACTTAATGATGGAAACACTATTCTCTTCATCATTAGTAATACCGGTAAGAATATCTTGTACTGCAGCATCTTTAAGCATTTCATTTCCTCCTTTAAATTGAAATTCAAGTAATTCAGGAATTTTAAGATCGTTAAGCTTTAGCATTGTTGTTCTCCTGTAAATGGTTTATGATTTTGATAAGTCTGAAAACTACGCTAATAGCAAATTATTTTGCTGTAAGATAGAATGGTGGCGTAGTTTAATCAATTGTTTTTACTGTTTTATTGTGTTTGAGTATCAATGTTGCACTTTTTGAGTGCAAATTGGAACTTTTAAACAACTATTCAAATCAATAGTCGTTTCAGAGTTGTTAAAAAATATTCTTATTTATATATACTATAGCTACCAATAGTATTTATAATTTGTCACAATATAAAATTTCAAAAAAGAGCAATATAAATTCTTAAATTTTAAAGCTTTCTAACTATAATAGCCGGCGTATGGTGAATAGATTCCAACATTTCAATTGTTACACCAGTAATTTCTCCATTAAACATGTTTTTCATATCATATACTGTTTCCATATTTACATCATTTTTTTTCTGACATTCCTCGGCTATTTTAGCTATATTAATGATTTCATCTATATCTTGAGATTTAGAAACAGCTAGAGGGGTGGGCCCTATTATTTCTCCCCATCTTCCTAAGACATAACCTATTACACCTAAATCCTTTTTAATGCCGGGTATAGCTATGGGAATAGAAGTAAACTTTATACCTAAAAGTTTATATGTGACATCTGTATCTATAATCATCACCGTAACATCTTTATTAAGATTAAATCTTATTTTATCACTTATATCTTTAACCACTCTATCTGGATCCTCTGGAAGAAGACAAACCTGAGTTCCTGGAACATTACTTAAATCAACACCTGCTTCAGATGCAGGTTTAAGAGCATGTTTAATACCGTAATACTCTAAAATAAGTTGTTTATGGTATCTAGCCTCTTTAGGCAGTTTTCTGAGGTTTTTTATAGTTCTCTTTTTTATTTTGAGAATCGGGCCTAAAATATATCCCCAAAAATATTTGGACCATACCTCAGTTACCAAAAATGAAATTATGGAAGGTTTAAAATCCATTTCATCAACTAATCTCCCCTGCGAAATAGCTATAGGAGTTTCAGATATTACTAGAAAATCTCCGTTATCTAATAATTTACTAGCCCCTTGAATTATAATGTCATAGGATTCTTCAGGTTTAATATAATTGGTTTTAACTGGCATGGCCACATAATGCTTATTATAGATATATTGCGAATTATAAGTATTTCGGCTTCCATCGCCTAATTCATTATTGTTACTTAAAAGATTTGAAAAAGATTTCATTATGTTCTCTAAATTCTTTTTTTTAATTAATTTAAAAAAAATTATTTTTTTTAAATGAAATAAAAATTATTGATAATATCAACGCTAAAGATATTAGTATCCCTTCCGGTCTTGTTAAGCTTAATAAAAGAGTTAAAAATGCAAATAACCATATAAACTTCGAATTAGTAAATGT
>PMNN01000165.1 GCA_003161815.1 Methanobacterium sp.
TTAAAAAATTGTTACATGTACTGGAAAGACTGCGTGACTCGGGGAATACTGTTATAGTCATTGAACATAATTTAGATGTTATTAAAACTGCGGATTATCTTATTGATTTAGGTCCTGAGGGTGGAGATGACGGAGGACTTGTAGTTGCACATGGAACACCCGAAGAAGTGGTTTTAAGTGGAACTTACACTGGAGAATTCTTAAAACATGTGTTAAAGGATACTAAATTAATTAATCAATTTGATGTTGGAAATGAAGTTATATCTGAGGAATCAGGAAATAATAAATGAAAACTACAAATTTCCATCCAACTCACTTTTTTTAAGTAAACTGAAAATTTAATATCCTAAAATCAACATATAAATATAAAAGAAGAAATTATAGGAAAAATTATTTTTTTAATATATTTTTNNCGTTTTTCTACAGAAAAATAAATCCATTTATTCGGGGTTGAATTAAAAATGGAAAGTGATGTTCTCCTGGTGAAAACAACTGATAGAAATAAGGGTATAAATAGATTACTGAATAAATTTGATTTAAAAGAATTCAATCAAAAAAAAGTAGCCATCAAAGCTAACTATAACAGTGCTGACCCCTACCCGGCGAGTACTCACATTCAAACTCTCCAAGCATTAGTGGAAAACCTGCAGAAAGCAGGATCATCAGATTTAGTTCTTGCCGAGCGTAGTGGTATGGGTGACACTCGCCATGTACTGGAGAAGATGGGTGTATTAGATTTATCAAATAAATTAGGTTTTGAAGCAATTGTTCTTGATGAAGAAGATAAAGATGCTTGGATTAAAATTGATGGGAAGGATAATCACTGGATGCGTGGTTTTCACATCTCTAAAAGATTCCTAGATGCTGATAAAGTAGTGCAAACCTGTTGTCTGAAAACCCATCGTTTTGGAGGCCATTTTACACTTTCCTTGAAGAATTCGGTGGGTTTAGTGGCTAAAAAACTACCTAGGAGTGTTTATAATTATATGGGAGAATTACACCTTTCACCTTATCAAAGAATGATGATCGCAGAAATTAATCAGCATTACTCTGTTGATCTGATTTTAATGGATGCCATGAAGGCTTTCTTAAATAAAGGACCTGAAAGAGGATTAGTTACCAAACCTAACCTTTTATTAGCATCTAAGGATCGGGTGGCTATAGACTCTGTAGGTGTAGCTATTTTAAGGCATTACGATGCCACTCGTAATGTTATGAAGGGACGTATATTTGAACAGGATCAAATAAAAAGAGCCGCAGAACTAGGAATAGGAGTGACTTCACCCGAGGAAATAAATTTAATTCCAATAGACTCGGAAAGTCAGGATACAGTTGATAATATTAATAACATCCTCTCAGAACAAGGATAAAGGATTGTAAATTAGAATTGGGGATTCACAATTGATGATATAAATTTAGTTTATATTATATTCCATATTATAAACCCCCTTTTCACCCCCAAACAATCTGAAACTCTTTTTATTGTATATTTTAAATCCGAATCTTTCATATAATTTCAATGCTTCTTTATTTTCTAGATAAACATCCAGAACTACTCTTTTACATCCTTTTTCTCGTGCAAGTTCTAACGACTTTTCTAAGATGAATGTGCCGATTCCTTTACCACGGCATTCTTCATCCACCGCTATATCTGCTAAATAGTAATCACATTCATCCAAGTCAACGCTACTCGTAAAAAAATCAAATATATCCCATAAAATAAATTTTAAAGCATCAAATACGTTCAAAGTTTTAAAATAAGTTATAAAATCATTTTTAACGCTATCATCATCTCCTATAGATGCTACAAGTACACCTAACACTTGATTATCATCATTAGTTACAACATGAATTTTTTCATAGCCCCTACTGTTATCACCGGTTTTTACGAGTTTTGCTATTCTTTCTGAGGAATTTATTTTGTTTTTAAATAAGAAATTCAATGTTTCAGCATCAGTTTCATAAATTAATTCTGAAACTTTATTTAAGTCATGTTTTTTGATATCAAGCTTAATGAACTTCATTTAAATTATGCCCCTCCAAATTATTCTTAACTTCTAAATCTAATTATTCTGAGCAGTAAAATAAATTTTTTAAGTAAGCATTATACATTTAGATAGGCAAAGTTTTATTAAATATTTACTTAAATATCTTTTAAGAAGAGGATTAAAAAAAAATTATTAGAGTTTTTTAAAATTAAACTTCTATAACTTTACTAAATTAAATTACTCCAGCTTTGATCGGAGGTGTATTCTAAATATGAGTTTAATAATCTGTTATATTGGACGTTTTGGAACAGTTATAATAGGCGATAAGCGGAGAATCGGTTTTTTTGGGGATGGAAAAAAAAGAGAACTGCTCGAGGAAGAAATATACTCGGGATCCATTAAAACCGATGATGAAATGCTCAGAAGGGCAGCTGAACTAAATATAACTCTTAAAATAACCGATGATGCAAATAAAGTGCGAGAGATTGGAGAAGTAGTTGTAGGAGAAGTCAAGTCGAATACGCCCTTAGAAACTAAAAGAAAAAGAATTTATGCAACCACTGGCAGTTACAGTATAGTGAAACTTTTAGGCTCCACTATAAAGACGATGAAAACTGGAGAAACATCCATCATTATTTTCGGGAATAAAATAACTAAAGAGAAAGCCAATCAACTCCTTAAAAAACAGTGGAAGGATAAGATAAACCTCAAGGGTATAGGAGAAATTTTTAAATCAATAATAGAGAAAGTTTCAAGCATTACGCCAACTGTAAGCCGGGAATATGATCTATTAATAAAGCATCCATCCTTAAATAAAAAAACATCCCGAGAACTGATTAGAAGCACTGTTCTAGAGGATGTTAAGGAATTAGAGAAAATACGGAGCGGATTAAGGGATCAGATGGTAAACGCAGCTAAAACAATAGAAATGGCTTCAAAGATAATGGAAAATGGAGAAGTAGGAAGAATTCAGAAGGTGCAGGGTAACACTGTGGAGATAATGCTCAAAGAAGGAGTAGAAGCCATGGATACTGACTGGAATTTGAAGACTAAATCAGGTGAACTAGTCACTATGACGGTCGAGGAACCGGAATTAGTTTCCATAGGTGACGTTGCGGTTATTGAAAATGAAAAATTATGCATCATGCGCACTAAATGTGATTTGAAATGCAATGTTATTTTATGNNTAACATTTTTAGGAAGTGGTGGCGGACGCTTTCGCTACTATAACTCAAAAAAGGATGACTGGCGGATTTAGAATCGATAATATAGACGGTAAAAATATCCACATTGATCCGGGACCTGGAGCTTTAGTTAGAACATACCAGTTTGGATTGAATCCCCTTAACTTAAACGGTATCCTGGTTTCCCATTGTCACACCGACCATTATACTGATGCCGAAGTCCTGATAGAAGCTATGACTAAGGGAATGACACGTAAAAAAGGGTTCTTAATTGGTAGTAGAAGTGTAATAAAAGGATACGAAAAATGGGGTCCCTGTATATCTAATTATCATCTTAGCAAACCACAAGTCAATGTTCTAGAGGCAGGTCAACATAAAAAGATTGGTGAACTCCACGTCACAGCCACCAGAACCAAACACGGTGACCCTAAAGCAGTAGGATTTAAATTCCAACTTGATGACTTCACAATATCCTACACGTCCGATACAGGATACATCAAGGATCTATATCGGGAATATAAAGATTCAGATGTATTAATCGTCAGTGTGATAAGGCCAGGTAATGATAGATTACATGGACATATGTGTGCCGACGATTTTGGAAAACTCGTCAGCGAGGTTTCACCTAAACTTGCTATAATGACTCATTTAGGGATGAAGCTTATTATGAATAATCCAGAGCAGGAAGCAGTGAGTATACAGAAAAAGACGGGAATAAAAACCATAGCCGCCCGTGATGGTATGAAAATTAATTTAGATAACTTCAAACCAAAACAACAAACCCTGGATGAATTCTAAGAAAAAAATATCCCCCCTAACTTTTTTATCCAAAATAAATTTTTATTTATAAAACTTAAATCTATTAAGATATAAAAAAAATAAAGTTATTCCATAAAATATATTTAATAAATATGCCTCGGTGGCTTAGCCCGGTATAGCGCGGGATTCGTAATCCTGAGGTCGCGGGTTCAATTCCCGCCCGAGGCTTAAAAACTATTTTTTTTATTTTACAATCATTTATTTTTTTTGTTCCATTTCTCTTATTTCATCTACAACGAATTTACCTCCACAACGGCACTCCTCAATTAAATCCCCTAGTTCATAGGGTGGATGATCACTTTCCACTTCAAAGACTCGCTCTTCATCACAAGCATCACAGTGAGCTATTATATACCAATCCATTATAAACTCCTCCATTTTCATAATTTTTTACATAAAAATTCTACAGTATACTAATGTATATTTTTATAACATTTTTATTTTTTACATCTTTGATGGATGGATGAAACCACTCCTCAGAAGATGATCCGCCACTACCATAGCTGCAGAAGCCTCTGCAACCGCAGTTACCCTAGGACAGATGCATGGATCGTGCCTTCCCCTTATTTCTATCTCCACATCCTCCATACTATTTATATTAACAGTTTTCTGAACATGTGAGATAGAAGGGGTTGGTTTAACTGCAATTCTAACTACTATGGGCATCCCATTTGAGATACCACCTAATATTCCACCCGATTGGTTAGTAATGGTTCTTATTTCCCCTTCCATTGTATATTGATATTCATCATTAGTCTGATGTCCGGTTAAATGAGCAACTTCAAAACCTGCTCCAATCTCCACTCCCTTCACAGATCCGATGGCCATCATGACTTTAGCTAAATCAGCGTCTAATTTATCAAAAACGGGTTCACCCAATCCCACCGGTGGATTAAGAACCAAAGTTTCGACAACACCACCAATAGAATCGCCTTTAGACTTAACCTCGAGGATTAACTCCTCCATTTCACGTGCAGCTTGAGGATCAGCACATCTAATAGGATTATCCTCAATATTAAACTCAATCTGATTAACATCCACCTTATCTGCTATAACATGTCCCACCTGAGTTACATGGGATACAACTTTTATCTCTAAAATTTCCAGAAGCTTCTTAGCAATTGCACCGCCTATAACGTGGCCGATAGTGACTCTACCACTTCCTCGACCGCCTCCACGGTAATCATAATTACTATATTTGGTTTTCCAAGTGTAATCCCCATGCCCTGGGCGTGGAGTGTTTTTAAGTGCTTCATAAGTGGATGAATCAAATTCACGATTATAAACCACTGCTGTAATAGGTGTACCGTCAGTTTTACCCTGAAATATTCCGGATAAGATTTGAACTTGATCTTTTTCATCACGGAGTGTAGTGATTTTACTTTTTCCCGGCCGTCTTTTATCAAGCTCTTTCTGAATATCTTCTACACTCAACTTAATTCCTGCGGGGCAGCCGTCAATTACAGCTCCCAGAGCCTCACCGTGACTGGAGCCGAAAGTAGTAACTTTGAACATTTTACCGATAGTATTTCCCGACATTCTGGAATTCACTTCCCCATTATTTATATAAATCTCTAATTAGACTGTTTCATAGCCCATGGCAACCATAATGCCACTGCTATCGCCGCGACAACCACAATTGAAATGATAAAGATGGCTATGTTTTGAAGAATACTATATTTTGTTACAAAATAAAATAACCATAGTGCTAAAAAAAGAAGCCATCCCAAACCTAAGGCAATACTAGCGTATACTCTATTCATCACCTTTACTGGTTCATTCATTTATTAATCTCTCCCATCCTTTAATTTATTAGATATAATTAATATTATGTAATTTATCTCTAATTTATTATTATAGAAATCTATAATCAATAAAATGATCATAGTTAACTTTTAATGTACTAGTAATTTGAAAAATAAAATTATCAANNCACTAGTTTTTATCCTCTTTTTTATTTTACTATAATCAGAATATTATCAGAAAAATTTATTAAATTCATGTAACATATAATAGAGTGTTAAATGTTTTTTTTTAGAGGTGAAAATTTTCATGGAATTTTTAGATCTGATCCGAAAGAGATATAGTGTACGTAATTATAAATCTGAATCCGTAGAAGAAGAAAAATTACAAATAATACTTGAAGCAGCGCGTTTAGCACCTACAGCACATAATAAGCAGCCTTTCAAGTTAATAGTTATAAAAACTAGTGGTAATGAAGAAAATTTGAAGCGTATTTACCCAGCAGAATATTTTGTGAAAGCTCCATTAGTAATTTGTGCCTGTGCACTACCTGAAGAGGGATGGGTACGTGACGACGGTAAAAATTACACCGAAGTAGACACTACTATTGCCATGGATCATCTGATTCTGGCAGCCACCAACCTGGGATTAGGAACCTGTTGGATAGGTAGATTTGATCTCAAAGCAGCACGAGAAGTATTAAATATCCCAGAAAATGTATTGCCATTGATATTTACTCCTTTAGGTTATCCCAATGATAAAGAAAGATCAAAGCAAAGAAAGGAAATGAATGAACTGGTAAGATACGAAAAATGGTAAAATAAAATATCTAGTAATTCACACATTGTTTTCAATCATAACTACTTGAATCTCTAATTTTTTTTTTAGTGTTTGAATATTTTTTTCTAAGAAAAGTACTATTTTCACGTCATCTTCAAACTATATTCTCCATTCTCATTGTGAGAGGTAATACCATGTTCAGAAAAATTTAAGGTATCTATATGAAACGGATATACAATTATCAGGCTTTTTATTTATAATATTTACCAGTACATTCTTCTTTATTTACTTCAATTACGCCCGTGCCTTTTATCATATTATCAGGTAATTTAGTTCCGATGAAATGGGGAGTATATTTTTCCACAATTTTATTAAGCACAATTTCTTTCAAATTATAATCCTTAACAAGTGTTGCTGTCCCAGTAATAATTACGCTTTCATATTCAGTATTTATATTACAAGGAGCATCACCAAGAATAAATCTTTTCATAGAATAAGTTTCAAAACATACTTTTTCATTAGCCTTAATATTGCTGATCTTCTGTCCAATTGGCAATCCGTGAATGTAAACTTTGCCCTCATAATAAATGAAATGTACGGGAACAACATATGGATATCCATTTTCATTGATAGTAGCGATATTACCTACTGGTGCTTTTGATAAGATTTCCGTAATTTGTCCCTCGTTTAGCTGATGTTTTCTCATTCGATTTTGCATAAAATTATTTTCCTCCTAAAATCCCATGCAGGGATGAATCTTTGATTACCTCAATCTGAAGAAACATTTATTTTATCAATAGCAGTAGTGAGAGCATGATTCATTCTATTTGAGATAAAATTTAATTTCTATTTGGCCACACTTAAAGATTTCACCTTTATGAAATGGGATATTTTAGATGTTTTTACCGAAATATAATAATTCAATGTTTTCCTTTAAATTCGGGTAATTTAGGAAATGTTTTCTTTTGACTGTGCGATAGCTAAAAAAGTTTCAATTAACTTAATTATATTTCTATATGGAATAGTATTAGGATTATTAAGGGTTTATGGGCACTTTGAATAACCTGTCATACGCGTAATGTATATAGTATAAGAAGAGATTAATTGGAGGTGAACTTGTGATTCACATATTACTATGAAACTTATGAACAGAAATGATGTTTGAATTAGTAATAGTGAAGGGATGGTTTCATTTGTGGATGACCTGCTATTGCAGTTATAGGTCTGACGGGCCAGTTTACGCCAACCAAGCAGTAGACCATCGACAATAAATAACATTTTAGATAATATTAAACGAAATCTGGGATAGAAACGTTAAAAATGAGAAATATAGATTAAATGGATTTATGACTCTTTACTTATTGTAGTAAAACTTATTAAAGGAACTCTCAAAAAATTTAATGAATAAAAAAAAATATGTATGTTTAAGATAGAAGTTTAAAAAAATATTGAGTGAATTGGAAGAGAAAAGTATTACTGAAGAAGGATAAAATTTAAATAAAAAAAATTTATGAAAAAAGGATATTTAAAAGTCTTTAAAACACTAAATAATGGTTCATAATTCTTTTTCAGATCCATTAAAGTACCCTTAACGGCACCTTAGCGAATTTTTTTATTTGAAAAAATTTTTAATAAAAGTATTACTTTTGTTAGAGAATCTTTTCGGGGTTAAATAAAATATTGGAACTAGATCCCTGATATCAAACTATTTTCTTTGAGTGAAAAAATGCAAGACCTGATAATTAAAATATATGACAAACTCTACAGAATTTACGGTCCACAGGGATGGTGGCCTATATTAAGCCATGAAGGTACAAATCCAACTAAAAAAGGCGTTATTAAGGGTTATCACCCCGGAAATTATGATTTACCCATAGAACGAAATGATATTTATGAAGTGATTCTGGGCACGATTTTAACGCAGAATACAGCCTGGTTACAGGCTGATAAGGCATTATCCCATCTCAACCAGTTAAATGCATTAGAACCTGAGAAACTATTACAATTAGATGATGAAACCTTGAAATCGGCGATTCGTTGCGCGGGATTTCTAAATCAAAAATCAATCTATTTGAAGGAAATTACCAGATTTTTCATAGAATTAGAAGGCAAAGTTCCAACACGAGAACAATTACTGCAAGTTAAAGGAGTTGGCAATGAAACAGCTGATTCAATTAATCTTTATGCCTATAAACAACCTGAATTTGTTGTTGATGCATATACCAAAAGGATTTTTACTCACTTAGGGATTGTGGATGAAAAAATAAGTTATATTAAGCTGAAAAATCTTTTTCAGTTCCATCTGCCTGGCAGTATCCCTGTTTATCAGGAGTATCATGCTTTGATTGTGGAGCATGCAAAAAAACATTACAGTCGAAAACCGTATGAAGATGAAATCTTAAATGAATTCTCCTTAAAATAATGATTAACTTTTTTTTTATTGTCCTGCAGGACAGTTTTTAAGGCAGTTAAAGCATACATATTGGGATCCTAGAGTTAATTCATCATATAATTTCTTGAATTCACGGTCTTGTAGCATCATTTTCTGCTCTTCAGGTGTGCTTTCAGCGAATTTCATCCAAAACTGCATATTTCCAACGAATCCATAGGGACGGCTTCTAAACATACATTTCATAACATCAGTTTTATTCACTTCATCCAAAGCATTAACCGGACACTGATTTACACATATATCACAATCAATACATAATTNNTAGCCGTAAACACCACTTTCGTACCCATTACTGGGTGAATTACCAGGTTATGCCGGCCGAAGCATCCTAAACCTGCAGCAACAGCAGCATGCCTTAAAGAAACATCAGCGAATAGCATGCCTGTTTTATCATTCCTGTTTACAGGAGTCATTCTAGGTATACTTATTACCGTGGCGTTGAATTTTTGCTTCACAAAACGAGCAACTTTATAAGTACTTGAATCCGCGAAATCTGAAAGTATTTTACTACCCGCTGAGGCAATTTGAATATTCTCACTTTCACTATTATCGAGTTGTTGAAATGCTAAAACAATAATAGTATTTGCTTTGGGATAAATTTCTTTTATAGGCGGAGNNGAAGCAAAACCTATATCATCAACTCCAACGTCTTTTGCAAAATTTATTATCTCATTTTTCATAACTTTTTACTCCAATATACAAATTTATTATTACAAACAATATTTCAGGGATAAATATATAATTTTTGGGTCAAATTACGATATAAACAACGGTATAATCTACAGTTTCAATTTATATTATCAGATTTATAGCCCTATTATGTCCTCTGAGAAATGTTCATTTAAAATGATGATAATATTAACAAATCGTATAATATGTCGGTTGAATCTGATTCTAAAGATTTAAGTTATTGTAGGCGTAATATGATTAAATGTACACTAATTTGGAATTTTACTAAAGTGATGATAAACTGTGAGTGAGTTTTTATTTCAAGTATCATCTTGAGGATCCCCATGATCCTTATAATAGAAATGAAGCATTTAAAAGAGCCTCCGAAAAAGATAAATATCCTTTAGGAATTTTCTATATAAATAAGGATAAAAAAAAAACATTTGAAGAAACATTATCAATTTACAATGACGATGAATCACCGTTATTTGAAAGAAAAGTTGATATGCAGAAAATAGAGAATATGATTGAATCTAAAAGAAGAATTTGAAAAATATTATAAGATAGTGATTAATAATGGAATTTCCTATAACAAGAATGCGTAGATTGAGGAAGGATGTTCGGATAAGAAAAATCCTAAGAGAAACCAGAATCAATCCTGAGGATTTAATTTATCCCATTTATATTAAGGAAGAGTTAAAAAAGGGTCAAAAGGAGCATATTGACACCATGCCTGATCAATACAGGTATTCCCTTAATGATGCTGTTAATGAGGCTAAAAGATTAGAGGAGTTAGGATTATTTTCTATCCTGCTTTTTGGAATGCCTAAAGAGAAGGATGAACTAGGATCATCAGCTTATGATAAGGATGGTATAGTTCAAAGGACAATTCATAAATTAAAGGATGAAACAGAGTTAGTAGTCATCACTGACGTCTGTATGTGCCAGTATACATTACACGGGCATTGCGGTGTAATAAGAGATGAAAAAATTTTGAATGATGAAACTCTTCAGTATCTCTCCAGAATAGCTTTAAGTCATGCTGAAGCGGGTGCAGATATTGTAGCGCCTTCGGATATGATGGATGGTAGAGTGAAAGCTATCCGGAGAACATTGGATGAGAATGAATTTTATGATACTATGATAATGAGTTATGCTGCTAAGTATGCTTCAGCATTCTACGCACCCTTCCGTGATGCGGTATGCAGTGCACCTTCTTTTGGTGATCGTAAAACTTATCAAATGAGTCCATTCAATATTACCGAGGCTTTAAGAGAGGTTGAATTAGATATTAAGGAGGGTGCAGATATTGTGATGGTTAAACCAGCTTTACCTTATCTTGATGTTGTTAAAGCAGTTAAGGATGAATTTAAAATGCCCACTGCAGCTTATCAGGTTAGTGGTGAATACTCCATGCTCATGGCAGCTATAAAGGCCGGCTATTTAACAGAAGATTCTATAGTTGAGTCTTTAGCATCTATTAAACGAGCTGGGGCGGATTTAATAATATCTCATTTCACACCTCGCTTCTTAGAGAATCATGAATTAGAATGCTCTATAAACATCTAAAAAAACATATTATATTAAATGAATAAGGAGTAAGATTTATTTGGATCCAGTTTTAGTGGCTAAAATTGCTCAGATTGCATCAGTTTTAGAGGTTAGTGGTTATCCTAAGCCAGGGAATGTCCATCGCACCCAGAATTTTACGGATATGGTCTTTGAAGATTTCCTTATAAGTGGGATTGTCATTGGAGATGTAATGAAGAAAGCCGCAAATAAAGGCGTGAAATATAAAGACGAGTCGGATTCATTATATAAAATTGAATTAGGGGAATTAATTAAGGAAGCTGTATTAGAAACTAATAAATGGATCGCTAATAATACTAATCTGGGTATAATAATGCTTTTAACACCGTTATCCGCAGCTGCAGGTATGAGTGATAATTTCCTGGAGCTCAGAAATAATATAGATAACATTATGAGAGCCACTACACCAATGGACGCGATAAATCTTTATGATTCTATTAATATAGCTAATGCTGGTGGTATGGGTGAGAGAGATGAATTAGATGTAGGAAGTGAGGAGGCAAAAGAGGATCTAATTGAAAATAATATTAACATGTTCCAAGTGCTTGATATATCCTCCGAATGGGATAGGTTATCATTTGAACTCACAAACCGGATGCCCGTGACTTTTGAATTAGGGTTTCCCATATTTAAAGATACTAAAATGAATTTTGGAATGAATAAAGCCACCATTCAAACTTTTCTCACCATTCTCTCAGAAGTGCCTGATACCCTCATATCCCGTAAATATGGAGTGGATGTAGCGATGGAAGTTTCAAATAACGCTAGAAATATACTGGATAATGGTGGAATATTAAAGGATGATGGTTATACTTTACTAGAGGATTTTGATCAAACACTTATATCAAAGAACCTAAATCCGGGAACAACTGCAGATTTAACCGCATCATCAATTATGGTGGCGTTTATAGAGGAATCGATATTAAAAAAAATTTTAATTACATAATATCCATAAAATTTTTTATGGGGTAATAAATATGCTTCAAAGTATAATTAACGAGTTACACATCTACGAAAAAAAAGTATTGAAAGCAATTGATGATTCAGGTGGCATAACTACACCAGATAAAACTTCAAAATCTCAAAACCTTGATATTAAACAAGTGATGAGTGCTGCAGGTGCACTAGCTTCAAAAGACATCATAAAAGTCAAGAAAAATGTCCATAAATTTATAAGTTTATCACTTGATGGAGAAAATTATGCTAAAGAAGGATTACCTGAGCGGAGAATATTAAATTCATTAAAAGATTATAAATGCTTAGCTATGACGGATATAACCCAAAAATCAGGTATTAATCCAGAAGATGTTAAAATAGGTATCGGATGGTTAATGCGTAAAAAATGGGCTATAATGGATAAAGGAAATATTAAATTAACCCGTGAGGGTGAAGAAGCATTAAATACTAAGTATCCCGATGAACTATTATTGGATGCTCTACTACTTGAAGAGAGATTACTAGTTTCAGATTTATCATCAAACCTTAAAAAAGGATTTGAATTATTGAAGAAGAGAAAGGGCATCATAAAAATCCGAGAAGAATCAAGTTATACATTCAAAATCACACCTAAAGGAAAGGAAATATTAGATATTGGTTTTGAAATCAAAGAGGAAGCCACTCAATTAACTCATGAACATTTGAAGACAGGTTCTTGGAAGTCACTGGAATATAGAGGATATGATGTAAATGCGGAGTATCCTGAGGTTTATCCTGGTAAAATCCATCCTTTACAACGGATTATTGAAGAAGTAAGGAGTATATTTATTAAATTAGGGTTCACAGAATCTAAGGGAACTATCCTAGAATCAGCATTCTGGAATTTCGATTGTCTATTCCAGCCACAGGATCACGCCGCCAGGGAGATGCAGGATACCTTNNCAATGATCACTAAATTACCTGGAGATGAACTCGTAAGGAGAGTTTCCCGGGTTCACACTGATGGTGGTGATACTGGCTCTGAGGGATGGGGTTATCCCTGGGATGAGGAAGTGGCTCGACAATCAGTGCTGCGTACGCACACTACCTGTGTATCGGCACGATTCCTGCAGGATAATAAGCCTCCACTTAAAATGTTCAGTGTAGGCAGAGTATTCCGACGAGAAACAATCACTTATAAACATTTACCCGAATTCCACCAAGTTGAGGGTATAGTCGCTGCTGAAAATATTAACTTCCAGAATTTACTCGGTATTTTAAAGGAATTCTACCGTAAACTAGGTTTTAAAGTAAGATTCAGACCCGCATACTTCCCTTACACATATTTATCGACTGAATGTGAAGTATATCTTCCTGAGAAGGAGTCATGGATAGAATTGGGGGGATCAGGCATGTTCCGACCCGAAGTTTTAGAACCATTAGGAGTTGAGACTCCCGTAGCAGCATTTGGTCTGGGAATAGAAAAATTAGCCATGATCCGATTAGGAATTAAAGATATAAGAATGCTCTACCAAAGCGACCTCGGCTGGTTGCGGCATCTACCAGTAACACAAGGTGTTAAATTAGAGTAACATATCCATTTTTATTATAATATTAGAGTTCGCATTAAATGGTAATCTGTAGACAATTTAAAAAATCTGGTATATAATACAAATAAAATTTAAACAATAAAAATTAAAATTTATTTTAAGTAACTACGTATCACTTGTACAGTTCAGAATTTCTCATTTACAATCAATTAATAAACTTTATGAAACTTTATTGAATATAATGTGTCTCATATATACCATACGACCTAAATACACTGGTTTTTACAAATTATGAAAATATATATAGATTAATTTAAGATTTACTTCGTACATCATTTATTGATTGATGGTATACCTTAAAGAAATTAGCGAACAAAATTTTCATATTTAATTAATTTATTTATTAATAAATTTTAA
>PMNN01000110.1 GCA_003161815.1 Methanobacterium sp.
GTTTAAAAACATGAATACACCCTATTTGCTACTTGTAACTCTCATAAATCAGTGATGTTAATAATAATCACGCTGTTTTTGTGAGAATGTTAAGTTCACACTTAGGGCAGAAACGTCATAAACTCTTTTTTTTAGATTATTAATCTGTTTTCTAATACCAGCACGATTAGGGCAGCTGCAAATATCCATGCACCTGCAACAAACATGCCAGTAAATAATGTTCGGTAGTCAGTTTTAGGTTCACCACAGGATAAACAACGTTTATACATTTAAATTTCTCCTTCTGAAATTTCAGCAGTTTTCTTGTTTATCGCGCTCATGATTATGGATTTCAAACGGTTGTATTGGTTATGGGAGAATGTTAAGTCACAGTGTGGGCATAAATGCCAGAGCTCCTGTTCAGGTGGTTCCTTAAGATAATAATCCTCCATGATTTCTCGACAGTTGGGGCATTCCATGAAATCAGATCCTACAACATTACGTTTCATCTCAATTTCACGAACCTGGTTCCTGGTGAATTCATACCACTTTAAAAAATCTTTTTTAGGAATTATAAGTAATTCCTTCAGTTTTAGCTTCTCAGTATTCTCTAAATCCTCTTTTTTTAACGTTTTCATATCTGTCATAAATCTCTCTCCTCAGGGTGGATCCTTATGGATCTTAACCATAACGAGGATTATCCAAGAGAGCAAATGAGAAGTAAAAATAATAAAAATGTTTGATTTATGATTAAAGTAGATATAAAGACAGTTTCAGAATTAATATTTTCAAAAAAAATCAACTTAAATTTTGGTTAAATTTGAATTTTAAGGATCATAATAAGGTTATGGTCATGAAAAGCCACCTAGAATTCGATGTATTTAAATAACATGCGTTATAGATTATAATTTGGTGATTAATATGGGTGAAATACCAATAGCTCCAATAGGAAGAATAATAAGAAATGCCGGCGGACAAAGAGTCGGTGAAAGTGCAGAAATAGCTTTAGGAAAAGTTTTAGAACAATGGGCTGAAGATGTATCTATACAAGCAGTTAAACTTGCAAAGCACGCTGGAAGAGTAACAGTTAGCGCGTCGGACATTGAACTAGCCGTTAAAGGACTGGCTTAAACTTTTTTTAATTTTTTTTAACTTGATATGACTGATATAATAATAATGGATTTTTTTATGATTTTCATAAATATTTATTTGATTTCTTAAAATATTGAATATTGAGTTTGGAAAACTATGATACTATTCGATTGATCGGATGGTTTATGAACTCTACGGATTGACTGAAGAGGAAATCCAGATTATTGAAAATAATTAGTGATAAAATGGCACTTCCTTCTTTATATTGAAAATTAAATGAAAAGTTATATCATTTATGACAAGTAATTATTAATAGTGATTAGAATGTTAGAATATGATGATCCTCCTGAAGGTAAGTTTTGTAAAGATGAAATTGAAAAACTATGTATTTTCGTTAAATACGAAGATAAAGTTATTACAACCCTTAAAGAAACAGAAGATTTGAAGAATAGAACAAAGGAATATATCTCAGATATAAATGTTGAAACTAGCAATTATTATGAAAAAGTAACTTGCAATACAATTTTATATTATGATAAATTGGTAATAGACTTTATGGCCATCAAACACTTAAAACCTATAGAGATAGCTACTGGAGAATTTAAAAATGAAATAATAAAATTTCGAAAGCTAATGGAACGTAATTATAAACCATTTTATGAAACTTTAAGACAATAGTTTTTTTTACTTATTTTTTAGAAAAGTATTACATATGTGTTTATACATTTTTATGTATAAAAAATTTGGATTAATGATTAATTTTTACCATAGAATAGATAGTGAGATACCGATGCTAGAAGTGTTGTAATAAGCCTAACTATATCTCAGCTTCCCAAGCAATAGAAATAGCTAAATCAGCTGCTGCGTATTATCCTGATAACAGAACCAGCTTCACAGCCACCTTCATAGATGGCAACCCACCTTACTGGCAAGTAACAGCCTGGCAAAACGATCCAAAAAGTCCTGTATACGGTGAAAACATTGGTGGAGCTAAAATAAACGCAATCACCGGTGTAGTGATAAGCGCTATGAGGTAATAATAAGTAAATTCATCAACAGAAAATAAATTCAATCTAATCATGGTGTTTAAATTGGCACTCAAAGAAAAGATGCAAGTAAGTAGGAGAACTCCATTTACTTCAGAATCTGACAAAAGAAAGAGGAAAAAAAGGAAAAAAAAGGGAAGAAAAAAGAAAAAAACCATAAAGGAAATTAGAGAATATGAGCGCTCATTAAACACTTATTGGGCTTCGTCTGAGGAACAAGTAGACCTGGAAGAATATAGAAAACAAGAGGCACGTAAAAACAAGGAAACTAAGAAATAAAAAGATTAATATTGGTGATAATATGGATAGGGATCCAGAAAGAAACCGCAGAGATTTAATATTTATTCAAGGGTTTTTATAATTATAATTATTATTATGATATTTTATTTGGCAGTTATATTCTAGAAGATTATAATAGTACAGATAAAATAGAATTAATTGGTATAGGGATTTAATCGAGAATGAACTTAAAGATGTAATAAAAAAGGAAAATTAAGATTTTTAAACTGTTTTTATCATACCCAGTGTACCCATATAGGGTTATCACGTAGGAGTGGACACATTCGGGGCATTCCATTTTCTTAGACTCTGACTTTCATATTTTAACCTTGTTAACATCCTTCTCGCTATTTTATTAGTGTGCTAACTAAGTTGGCGCATTAATTAGTTCGCCGGGCTCAACATCTGCCTTAAATCTTTACATTGAACACATACGCAACTATCACAGAATTCAAATGGTACAGCGTGAATTGTTAGTACCCAAATCACTTTTTCAAGTTGTGATCTGAATATTGCTATTTTATCTTTGATGGTGGCATGGCTACTGCTAATATATTCCAGATCTGTTAATGTTATTGGCATAAAAAATCAACTCCAATAAAATTAGATTTGATTGATTTTCAGTCGTCAATTTCAAGTGTAACTAATATAAAAACTTTTTCTACCTAATGTATCCGACTGAATAACAAAACTAATACTTACAAAAAATCTTAAAAAATGTTAATATTAACTTAAAATGTGGAATAATGTAAATATTAATTTGAAAAATTAGTATAGGAGAATAATCATTTACTAATTAACCGCAGATTACTATTAATTAAATTCTATTTTTATCCTACTCTTTGTAATATAAGTAAACTAGGATTGGATTCTAAACTCATGAACTAATACGTATCTTTAATAGTCTGGATCACTAAAAACCAAATTTGCCGAAGTTAAACGATTTGGAAGGGATTTTTAATTCTAAACCTCCTACAGGTTCAAGGAAGCATTAGATGTAGAAACAAATGGATAACAGGCCCAGAAAGATGCTGAAAAATTCGCAGCAGCTAAAAGGAAGTTTGAATGGAATATATTTAAAACTACTCTCAATTTAGAATAATATTGAAATTAAAAAAAAATTGTAAAAAGTTTTAGCTCATTTAACAAAATTATCGTTCTGTAGGTCCCTCAACGCTTGTTCAATTTCATCGGTTGTGTTCATCACGAACGGCCCATATCTTGCAATGGGCTCATTTAAAGGTTTACCTGAAACTAAGAGAAATCTAACTGGATTTTGGTCTGCGTAGGCCCTTACTGAATCCCCGTCATCAAATATGGCCATTCGAGTCGCCTGAATATGGGTTCCTTTTTTGAAAGATTCTAATTCAAAGTCTCCAAAAATCCCGTCACCCTCAAATATGTAGGCAAAGGCAGTATGACCTCGTTTGATATGTTGTTCAAATGATGATCCTGCAGGTATATTAACATCTAAATACTCAGGATCGGCATATATTTCACTGATCGCTCCTTTTACACCTTCATAATCCCCTGCGACAATTCTTACTGTAACACTATTGTCATCTTTGACTTCAGGTATTTTTGAGGATGTTATTCCTCTGTAACGGGGGGTGGTCATTTTTAACTTAGCTGGAAGATTCACCCAAAGCTGAAATCCTTCCATTATACCTTCTTCAGGTTCTTTGGGCATTTCCTCATGAAGGATTCCACTACCCGACGTCATCCACTGAATGTCACCTTTTTCAATTGTTCCTGAGTTGCCCATACTATCTTTGTGATCAACCTGTCCGTCAAGCATATAAGTTACAGTCTCAATACCTCTATGGGGATGCATAGGAAAACCGGCTAGATAATCATTGGGGTCGTCAGATCCAAAGTGATCGAAAAGTAGGAAAGGATCAAGATAATCCAGTGTTTGGGTAGCGATACTCCGTCTTAAGCGTACGCCTGCACCTTCAAGTACGTAAATAGGGTCAATAATATTGGTAACTCTTCGCAATATTTCCATTTTCAGATTCTCCTACGTTTAAATAATTAATAATAATATACTTTTAATCCTGTAAATATTCATTTTTGAAATTAAGGAAGATAAATTTTATGTAACTTTATACATGGTTATAATGAAATATCCAGGAAACTTGATTTCGTGATATATCTTCTTTTATGAAAAGAATTAAGAAAATAAAGAAAAAAATAATACTTATATTATTTTAATATCATTATTTTAATTGCGAACTATGACTAAAAATACTTAAAGTCTGCTCAAAATTTGATTCCTATATCCTTATCAATGAAAGAAGCATAAAATGACTTAAATCTACTTTTTCGTCACCTGCTCCCGTTTATTTTATAATTTTTTCAATTATGTTAATGTGTACTCTCGCTCTTTTGTTTGCCTGCTTTCTCCATGATTTCTTATTCTGATGTTCTATGTGATATTTTTCACCAAAACACCATTTTTACTTAAAAGCTTATCTATTTAGAAGTAATAGCAAGTAATATTAATTATGAATTATTATCTTATCANNGACCCAAAAGAAAGGATGGTGGAAAAGGCAAACCTTGACCGGTAAAATATTGATCATTTTTTTCGCTCTTATACTAATAGGTATTGTTGCAGTAGTCGCCATAGTCATGTCTGCGCCTGAAGTGACAGCTCTTAATATAACCAGTGCAAATAGTAGTATGGACTCTAAATTCAGTACTTTAGAAATCAATGGTACCACAGATCCAGGAGCCACCGTCGCCATAAACAATACCCAAGTAACCGCGGATAGTAATGGTAAATTCAATTACAATCTCACCAACATTGCCAACGGAACCACCAATATCAACATCACCGCCAAAGCTGCAAATAAGCAGTTTTCCTCCCTCATCATGCAGTTAGTACGATCCGTAACTAATACCGGAGGCGGAACCGACTATGAGTTGAGATGGCACTGGAACGGAACTGTTTCCCACTATTCCTGAAAACAATTTAATTTTTTTTTAAATTTCTTTTCCCGAGATGATTCAAGATATATAATAAAAAAAGATTATTATTAATATTAGCTAGATGAATTATAATATTGCGTCTTACCTTTCTAGTGGCAAAATGTGGACTAAAAAAAAACCGGTTAATACTATGCGAATTAAGGATATAAAGCCCTATACATAAAGGATCATATATCCTTTTTTTAATCTTAAAAGAATATGATTCATCTTATAATAAAGATTTCCTAGAAAAAAAATTATAAATAAAATTAAATGTTAAGGTGTTTTTTTTGGTAATAGTTAAATGCATGAAATGTGGAAAGGAATATGAATTAAAACCAGATAATAATCCCTCTGATTTTCAATGTGATTGTGGGGGTAATCTAGAATTTAAGGCTGATATTGCTCATGAAATTCTTAAATCAAAAAAGACCACCAGAAAATCTCTATCAAGAAGAAGAATAACAATCTCTATCTCTCTAATAGTATGCTTAGTTTTAATTATAAGTGCCTTGCTGGTAATTTTTAATTCAGGATCCCATCATGTTAATATGGTGACTCAAATTAATAAATCCGATAATAACACCACGTCTATTGCAAACCAAACTTACTCTGCTAATGGAATAACATTTAATTATCCTGCTGATTGGCAACAAATAGAGAATCTTAATAGTCCTAGTAGGTGGGGATATGGTGACCCTATTGTAGCATTCTATGATCCTAGTAATAATGCCACTGAAAATAATATATACACGTATTTTTACATAAAACAACGAGATGTAGGGTCGCTAGATGAGATGCTCAGCGATTATAGGAGTGATATCGCAGCTATTGGGCAAACAGAAATTTCGGAGCGAAATATCACTGTTAATGGGATGAAAGCAGTGGAACTCAAGAAGAAGTGGACTAATGGTAATATACAATACCAAGCCCTGACTGTACACATCGAAGCTGTTCCCGGATCCAAGTATTATAGAATTGGATGTGTAGTCCCAGCTAGTGAATATAACGCCACCCTACCTAAATTCGAAATGGTTGTAAACAGCTTTAAACCCCAATAATTTAAAATAAATCTTAAACTCTAGGGATTACCAAAACTATACATTTTTTTTCTATGATTTGTTTAAATACCTAACTTTAATAAATTTCTGGACTTAAATTTTTGAAGTGTGAAAAAATAGATGATTCCATCAGAACTAAAATAAGAAAAAAGAGATTGTAATTCCAAGAAATCCTGCAAGCGAGCCCGCGAACATGCATTGTTTTATTTTTAAGTTGCTAGAAAGTAGTATAAATAAGTGAATTGGGATAATATGGAATTGGTTAGAGTCATAGACTTTGATAACTATCTTAATCCAGTATTAAATGGTTCTCATATCCCTCCTTAATTACCAACCATTACTCGCTTGCTTGTTTGCATTCTTACTTATTTGTATTTGAACCAGTTTTAAATATTACAAGAGGAATTAAAAAATAATGCCTAAAAGCAGGCGAGCAATAAATCTGTGGCTTAAAAGTTTCAGAAATCAAAACTATTTCTTATAGTTTCGCACTGCTTTTTAGTAGGCTAAATGTACTTTATAATCCGAGTCAAAACGTCCCAAGTATATATTAAAGATATTCATCTAATTCAAAACCCATATATTGTGATCCCCACTCTAGGATGGATTTAAGGATGGGGATAAATGCTATTCCAGTTTCAGTTAATGAGTATTCAACTTTTGGTGGAATTTCAGGGTATACAACTCTTTTTATAATTTTATTCTCTTCAAGGTCTCTTAGATGTTTTGTAATAGTTCTCGGATTAACATTATACATCTTTTTTTGAAGCTCAGTAAATCTTAATGTCTGATCATTAAGATGCCAAATAATAAGAAGGTTCCACTTGTTTCCAATAAGACCAATCACAGATTTAGGGGTGCATATATCTCTATTTTTACTGTTCATATGAATTCACCCATTACTTACTTTTTAGATATAATATTACTAATTCTCTACTAGTATACTTAAATAATTAATGTTATAAATGTACCGAATAACAAGATGACTGAATATTGGATAAAAAAAAATTGTGGGAGACAGTAATAAAATGAAGGTAATTGCATTTAATGGAAGTCCAAGAAAAGAATGGAATACAGCAACTTTACTACAAAAAGCACTTGAAGGAGCAGAATCTCAAGGAGCCGAAACAGAATTAATCCANNATGTAAACGATTAAATGGTAAAAATTATGGAAAATGTAATTTAAATGATGATTTAACACCTTTTCTGGATAATATAAATAATTATGATGCTATTTTCTTAGGTTCACCAAATTATGTAGGAACAATTACTGGTAAAGCGAAATTATTCATTGAAAGGCTTATCTACCCATATGTTGCATATAAAAAAGATTTTCCAGCAACCCTATTTAATGGTGAATTGAAAGTAGGATTTATTTACACAATGAGTTCAAATGAATCATGGATGCATACTTGGAATTACGATAAAGTAGCCACAGATATTAAACTATTATTTGAAATGATGTTTGGTGAGGCTGAATCACTCATCGTAAATGACACAACCCTATTCGAAGACCACTCAAAATATTTAACNNATTCAAAATGGGACAAAAATTCATTTCAAAAAGAAAAAGTAAGTTTAAATAAAAAAACTTTTCGATTCTATAAAAATCATGACCCAATAAATGCACTACTGATTGAATTACAATTCAAAACCCATAAATAGATTTTTTATTTCATTTTATCAATGATTCTTAAACATAGAACCCTGAAATATTTCTTACTCCCGCAATTGCCTGATTACTTGCCGGCTTGCTATGTATCAGACTGGATTCGGTCAAATTATATGGGGATAATATTTTTTTTAAAGAATTATTTTTTTTTAGATTCTATTAAGTATCCCTACTGCGAAAATTTACATTATCACAGCAAAAACA
>PMNN01000257.1 GCA_003161815.1 Methanobacterium sp.
AGGGGATCCCTTATAAATAAGGAAAGCCAAAGGTTTCCTTGTATTATAATTTATGGTTAATGTGAGCTTTTAACCAATATAAAAACTTTTGGATGGGCTGTAATCCCATTTAAACTCCTTATTTTCCAGGGATTTTTTGCTGATTTTGCGCCCATATAAAATCATTTTTCTAATTCTTTAAATCGTTTTTTTTTATAAGAGAATAAACTATTAATTTTACTATTGCGGTATTATAATTAACTTACTTCATAAATTATATAATCTTTATTTTCGTACACCTTTTTCGCATAATTTGGAACCATATTATCAATACCAATATTTGTATTATAGTAAAATAGTGGGCTTTGACCATAAACCACTACATCAGGAGTTGAATTTGAACTAGTAAAATTCAACGTTTTATCATACACTAGATAACCGACATTATAACCTCTAAGATTTTTGAGGGTAGTTTTCCCTTTTAAAATATCATCAAAATCGTAAATATCAATGGGCTGTCCTGTTGTAACTAATAAAACTCTACCAAAATAGTTATTGGATATTACGACGGATTTATCCTTATCCCCATTTTGTTTAAACCAGTTAATCACTTCAACTTCAGAGTTGGTGGGGGGTGCAATTATTATGTTACCAAATTGATTATCACTTTCACTTTTGAATATGAAATTTTTGGGATTTTCTAAAGTTAATACTCCTTGCAAAGTGCATAAAGAAAATATTAACACAAGAAATATAGTGCTTATTTTAATATTGAAAATCTTGGTTTTTTTACGTTCATCAAGTTTGGAGGCTATGGAAGTTATAGCTAAACCACCCAATATTGAAAGCGGTATTAACATATAAATAAGAAGTCTATAAGAAATTATCGGTATACCAATAAGATAAGTGAACGATAATAGAAATACTACAACAAACCATATAATTAATAAAAAATTTAAGGGATTTCTCTTTTTTAATGAAATAATTATACCAACTAATGAAAAAATAGAAACTAGAATACCCCATTGATATTGATAATGTAAAATACCTAAAGGCCTAGAACCAGAGTTAAAAAGTCGAAGAAAATCCTGTGCTAAAGTTATAAGACTTAATTTAGGTGCAATAAATAATATAGTAGTGACGATTAAAATTAAAGAAGTCAAAGGGATTAAAATCCATAATAAATAATTAACTACAAGTTTACACTCTCTGTAAAAAAGTAAAATAAAAACAGTGTATATAGTAACTACTAAAAATATTGGGATTATAACCCCTGGATGACTTAATGCTGTTATTAAAAAAAGCAAACCTGAAATAATTGCATATTTACGTTCTTTACTTTTTATTGATAAATATGAAAAATATATGACCAATGGTACAAAAATTAGAGCAAAGTTCTCAGGTAATGGTAAAACTATCCTAGTCAATAAATTACTGGATAAAACTAAAAAACCTGCTGAAACTCCTGTGATTATGCCATAAAACTTACTACCTACATATGTGATGGATAAAATAATTAAACCAGCCAATACCGGTTGTAAAAATCTTGCAACTTGAAAATAATCAGTTTTAAATAAAGCACCTATAAAAATGATTAAAAAATGGAATAAAGGAGGATAAATACTAGGTATTCCTCCCGTTCCAACTCCTTTTCCTAAGTAAATTATATATAGCGGGTCTATGTATTCAAATGAGGAATAAAGTTGTGCATATCTGATATGAGTGAATACGTCATAACTTAATGGCCATTGATATTTTATAGTAGGTATTAGAGCAATTAAAAATATGATCACTGCAGGAATAATTATTAATAAAGCTGATAAATTTTTAGATTTAAAATTCATAGAACCACTGATATATCTCTTATGCCAAAATATAGAGATTTTAATAGTATATAAATATAGTTTATTACAGCACTGTATAATTTTCTAATGATATTAATTTTTTTGGCTTTGTTGTATTATATATTTTTTTAGAATGTCATTGGATTTTGTGGTGGATTTTTTAGCTTTTCGTGTTATTTGGGGTGATTTTTTTCATATAATGTAATTATTTGGGTTTTTTGGCCATATTTGGTGATTTTTTTGTTAGCTTTCGTTAAAAGAGTGATTTTTTAGATTTTGTAAAAAAAAATTTTTGCTATTTTTTTGTTTATAATATTTTTTTGGGGTGTAAAGGTTTTTATTAGTCGGTGTTGAGGAATGGTGTGAATTTAAGGAATTTTTTTAGGAGTGTGGTTCTTTTGGGGGTGAGTAGTCCGGCTTTTTTCATGGCAGAGAGTTTTATGTGGATTTTTATTCCCTGGTCGGTTCTTAGTGCTTTTTTGTGGTGTGTTTTGAGGCTGGTTGAGTAGTGGTTTTCCAAGTGGTTGTTGTTGGTGTGTGCGCCTTCTACGAAGTAGAAGGCGGTGACTTTGGGCCAGTTTTTCTCAATCATTTCTAGTCTTTTTTGTGTGCGTTTTGGGAATAGGTCTATTCTTGTTTTTAAATCGTTAAATGTTTTCAGTGCTTCGTNNTAAGAGTGTTTCGTTTTCTCGTTGGAATATATTTCAATCTAAATTGATAAAAAAAACAAAAATAATCAAATACGATGATTAACTCTTAAACGCTTAATTTAAGCTTCGTTAAACCCCTGGATAAACTTTAAGCAATAATTTTGTATTGAAAGAAGAATAATAAACAAATCAATATCTATTATATTAATAATATTAAAATTTGTGTTTACGCAATTCCATTCGGATCTCATCCTTAGACAGTTTTTCAGCCGAATCAGAATCATAACTAAACTTCTCCCCTGAATAAATCTTATTCTTAGAATTTAAAATAAATAAATTCCCTTTATCTTCAACATACATAGCTTCATCCTTAGTCACAAGCTCTTCAAATAATTTTTCTCCAAACCTTTTACCAATGATTTCTATATCAATATCTTCAGGAGAATAACCATACTTCGGAGCCAAATCATCAATCATCACCTCCGCCAAATCAACAACATTAACCGCAGGCATTTTAAGAATAAATATTTCCTCACCAACCGCCATATAACCAGCCATTAGTATTAAATCAACTGAATCAGGAATATGCATAATAAAACGTGACANNGACATTTCAGAATCTGTTATGGTCACAGGACCCCCATTACTTATCTGTTTCCTGAAAATAGGTATAACAGAACCTCTCGAATTTAAAACATTACCAAACCGGACACAAGAAAAAACAGTTCTTCTATTAGGTCCATAATAATTTGCAGCTATAGTAAGACGTTCAGCCAACAATTTCGTGGCACCCATAACATTTATAGGATTCACCGACTTATCCGTGCTTATCATTATAACCTTTCCCACATTTGTATTTAAAGCAGCATCCAACACATTCTGAGTACCCAACACATTAGTTTTAACCGCATCAAAAGGATTAAACTCACAAAGCGGCACATGCTTCAATGCAGCAGCATGAAAAATAATATCCACATCTTCAAAAGCCCGTTCCAATCTATCTTTATCCCTCACATCCCCAATGAACGTCCTAATCTTACTTGATTTCAAATCTTCCTCCAACTCAAAAAGCGCTGTTTCATTAATATCAAGTATCCGAACAGCCTCAGGCTCAAATTCTAAAAGCTTCTTAACTATTTCACTACCAATAGAACCTGAGCCTCCGGTTACTAGTACAACTTTATCCTTATAAAATGATTCCATCAATTATCACCTATAAAAATTCTTTATCTCTCTAACCATAAAATCCATCTCATCAAACTGAAGACCAGGATACATAGGAAGAGTAACTACCTTATTCGCCATCTCCATTGTAACAGGAAGATCAACTTCATATCCAAGTTCTCTCTTATAAAAATGAGTTAGATGAACAGGATCAAAATAAATCTTACTCATAACCCCTTTATCTGCCAAATATTCCATCAAACCATCCCTATCATTAGCAATGGCAGTATATAACTGATAAACATGATAATAATCACCTGGCGGTTCCAATGGGATGATATTATCAAGTTGATCCTCCAAATTTTCAGTTAAATACCTTGAATTTCTCCGCCTCATCTCTATTATTTTATCTAATTTTAGTATCTGTGATATACCTAATGCAGCAGTAATATTAGACATTCTAAAATTATACCCCAAAGTAACATAATCAAATGGTTCCAACGATGAAAAATAATCAGAAGATTCCAATCTACCATGAGATCTAACTAACAATAGTTTCTCATATATTTCCCTTGAATCAGTTACCACAGCACCACCCTCGCCTGTGGTAATAATCTTATTTTGACAGAAACTCAAAACAGCAGAATCTCCAAAAGTACCAACATTTTTATCGTTAATTTTTGCACCGAAGGATTCAGCTGCATCCTCTATTAAAACTAAACCATAATCTTCTGCAATACTTTTTAATTCTTTTATTCTGCAAGGAGAACCACCATAATGAATAGGTAATATCGCTTTAGTTCTATCAGTAATACTCTCTTGAACACTAACTGGATCTAAACCTAAAGTTTCCCTTTCAATATCAGCAAAAACAGGTTTAGCACCTACANNCTGAAGTAAAAGAAGGCACAATAACCTCATCACCCACATGGATCTCATGAGCTAAAAGTAGAGAATGAAGAGCAGATGTACCTGAATTAAAAACAACCGCATAATCAGTTCCAACCCGTTCTCTAATCAAATTTTCGAATTTCTCTATATTAGGACCAACAGCCCAATTCATACCTGACTGGATCTCTTTTTTTACATTATTTACATCAGCATCGTCCCAGAGTATTTTGAATAAAGGTATTTTCCAGCTCATAATGAATCATCAATTTCTGCTATTTCTTTTTTCGTTAGTTTACGGATTACTTTAGCCGGAACTCCGAATGCAACCATATTTTCAGGTATATCTTTGTTTACAAAGCTAAAAGCACCTATAATTGAATTTTCTCCAATAATAACATTTGGCATCACAACAGAATGAGTTCCGATTCTACAATTCTTCTTAAATAAAATGGGACCTTCTTTATTATCGATTGTAGAAACCGAGTAAATAGAGCAATGAGAACCTATTTGAACATAATCTTCAATTGTAACACCCTTTTCTGCATTAATATAAGTGAAAATACCAATATCAGTCTTATAGCCTAATTTAAAATTATCTTTATACTTTACAACCCAATTATATTCATTTAATTTTCCTTCATCAATCTTGGGAGGTTTCCAGTTTTTGAATCTTTTTATCATTTAGATCATCTAAAATTATTATAAAAAATCTTTTTAATCCATTTCCGTCAATAAAATTCATGGAATTTTTATGATAAACATTCCTAATGGACTCATTTGATAGTAACTTTTTCAAATTTGTGGATATATCAGCAACCGTTGGATTGTCACCTAAATTAATACATGCTTCTTTTTTAGCAAAAGCATCTGCTATTTTTTTCTGATGCTCCACTTGTGGTATCACAAGTGATGGAATACCCAAATAACTTAACTCATAAAGAGTTATTCCCGCCGCAGTAATAGCTAAATCCGATTTTTCCATTAATTCAATGATATTGCCAGGTTGTTTAAATATTTTTATCCTTTTATCATTATTTGCTAATCTTTTTAAATCTTCTGAATAATTGAAAAGTGGACCAACTATGACATGAAAGTTTAAATCATTTTTAAGATTTTTAAGGGACTTTAATACGTTTATAGTACAACCCTTTTCATCAGCACCACCAAATGATATAAAAACATTTTTACATTCTTTTAGATCATTCTTTCTTTTAATAAACTCAAACTTTTCCCTCAATATCATGTAGTCCGGCCCTAAATAATATTTAGTACCATCTTCCATTAATTCGGATTCGTCGAATACATTAGCGTTAAAAACAATATCAGCAGATTTTATTTTTTTAAATTTTGTATTATTATCTATACAAATGGTTTTAATTTGTGGATTCAATTTTTTGATATTTGAAATATATGAATTTGGAGTATCAAGCAAGTCCGATATAAAAAAATCACTCGATTTAATGAGATTATTAATCTTAACTTCATTATTAGAAGGATTTAAACACTCATATTCGCTTAAAATATTGTATTTGACATTAGGATCTGATTTGGTGATAAAATAGATCTTAGATTTCTTTGAAAGTTCCTTAAATTTCTCCGAAATCGCTACACATCGAAAAATATGGCCCAATCCTATTTTCAAATCTCCATCTGCCATTATTAAAATCTTCATTTAATCCCTTAAAGAATCGATCCCCAATCTATTATTTCATCAGGAAGTAAGTCTTTTTTTGCCTTTTTGCCAACGATCAAGTTAAGATACTTCGGTTGTATCCCATTACCTGGTCTTTTTATCGTTACATTAGCATTAGTGATGGTAGCACCAGATAAAATTTTTTCTTTAGCAAAAATACTTTTCCTGTAATTAATACGTATTTCCTTTTCAGATTCAACCATTTTCTTTATAGGAGATCCTTTCATCTGCTCCATAGCTCTAATTCCATCAACAATTTCTTTGAAATCGTTTACATCTGCAGAAGCTTTGTGATCCGGTCCGTCCATATTTTTATCTAAAGTGAAATGCTTTTCAATTACCTTTGCACCCATTGTAGCTGCTAATATAGAAGTTAATGAACTTTGAGTATGATCAGAAAAACCAACGGGAAGATTAAAAGCTTCCTTCAAAGCATTAATGACATTTAGATTGACTTCCCCTATAGGGGCAGGATAAGAAGATACACAATGCATTAAGATTACTTCATAATTTCCCATACTATAAATGGTGTTCAAAGCTTCTTCAATTTCACACAGATTACCCATACCTGTTGATAAAATTATTGGAGTTTTCTTTTCAGCAACATATTTTATAAATGGTATGTGTGTTAAATCACCTGATGCTATTTTGAAAAATGGTAAATTAAACTCTTCTAATAAGTCTAAACTTTTTTCATCAGTAGGTGTTGAAAAAAATGTAATACCCTTCTTCCTTGCATATTGAGTTAATTCTCTGAAATCTTCTTTTCCAAGTTCCAATTTTTTAACCATTTCATAAAATTCTTTTTGAGATTTGCTAACCAAATTTTCTGTTATAAATGTTTGAAATTTAACTGCATCAACACCAATATTCTTTGCAGCATCAATCAGCTGTTTAGCAACATCTACTGAACCATTATGGTTAACACCAATCTCTGCAATTATGAAAGTTGATGAATCTTCATTTATTAGCTTTCCTGCTATTTCTACTTCTTTCACTTTTTTTCCTCCCTTAAAATAAGTTGAGCTAAGCTGAAATCCATTTGTGAGTCCATATCAATACTTTTATCAACTTTCATAAAATAAGGTAAAGTACGATTAGTATAAAATGTTTTAGATTTCTTTAGTTTGTCCGATGTAGAAATGGATATAGCACCATTAGGAATAAATGATTTGGGTAAGTCTTGTCTTCTGGTTTTAAGATAATTATCTCCAAAAATTGGCTTGATGTAACCATCTTCAATTTTTAAACTCCAATAAGGAGAATGCTCAAATTCACATACACTTACAATAGAATCACATTTACCTTTATTTTGTATGAAAAGTTCAATTGATTCATTTATATCAAGGTAAGTTCTCAAAGGAGAAGTTGGCTGCAAAAGAACCACTAGATCCGCAAAGTAACCTTCATTTTCAAGAAAATTTAAAACATGAATAACAGCATCAATAGTAAGAGAATCATCTCTTGCTAACTCCTCAGGTCGCATTATGACATCTGCATTGTATGATTTGGATACACGAGAAATTTCTTCATCTTCAGTAGAAACAACTAATTTGTTAATGTATTTTGATTTAACCGCAGCTTCAATCGAATATGCTATTAATGGTTTTCCAGCAAGTAAT
Organism: Methanobacterium sp.; assembly: GCA_003161815.1. GTDB lineage: Archaea > Methanobacteriota > Methanobacteria > Methanobacteriales > Methanobacteriaceae > Methanobacterium_A. The sequence goes on from PMNN01000257.1 coordinate 7,844, forward strand.
TTTATATTTTTTCTTGGAATTCCTTTACTTCCACCTCTTGCAGGTATGATTGCTAAAATATTCATACTATTATATTAGTTTAT